>CAYORY010000011.1:0-20023 GCA_964406435.1 uncultured Roseivirgaceae bacterium
CCATTAAGTCTCAGGGAATTAACAACGACTCAGAGTTGAGAGGATTGGTGGCTCGCCAGGCTTTTGACTTCTTTGAAGAGTACAAGGATGAAGACAAAGTGTACGATGGTGATATTTTCGCCGGAGTGTACGGTGCGTACACCTTGCTCACTCAGGACACTGCCGGCTTGAATTTCAACCAGTTTGTTGGCCACAAGGATGCGGTTCGTTCTGTGGAGCACTCTTCGGATGGCAAGACCATTTACTCTGCCGGTAGTGATGGACAGGTCTTGAAGTGGAACATTGCGAATAAGACAAGTGAGGTGGTTTTCGCTTCGGAGGATATCCAGCGAGTCGTAAACGTCAGCCCCAATGAGCGCTACCTCGCTATGGGCACGGGCAATGACAACATCATGCTCTATGACCTGAAGGCAGTCGCGGCACGTCCAAGACAAATTGAAGGTCATGTTGGTGGTACTGTCTTTGATTTGGTGTTCCTCCCAGACAATGGCGGATTCATTTCTTCAGGAGCTGATGGCAGAATTATCAAAAGTGATTTCAATACGACTCAGGAAATATTAAAAGTCAATAGTGCAGTGAAAGCACTGGCCATAACACCTAATGGCAAGACACTGGCCTGCGGTGCGGCCAACGGAGACGTCTATTTGGTGGATCTTTCAAACTCTGAGTACGTCACCACAAAAATTTGGCAAAAAGATGCCAAACCTATCGAAGCGGTTACTTTCAATCCGGCTGGAGATCGTTTGGCTTTTGGTGATTACCAAGGCAATATTGTGGTCTGGAATATAGTAGCGGGCCGACAAGATGGTCCTACACTTACTGGCTTCACCTCCGCCATCACTGACATAGAATACAGTCCAAATTCAAGGTTGTTAGGTGCATCCAGCCGAGATAAGAGTGTTCGCTTCTGGGATTTGGAAAACATCTACGATCTTCCAACGGTGCTCAGCGATCATCAGGATTGGGTTTGGTCCATTAGTTTCAATCCGGATGGTGAGCATTTGGCTACAGGTTCGGCTGATGGATTTGTAAGGAGATTCCCGTTGAAATCGGATGAAATGGCAGTAGAAATCGATCAATATCTTGCCAACGGTGGCATGAGCCAGACAGAATGGTATCAATATGTGGATGAGGCTATCGATTTTGAGCAAACCGTAGAGGGTAAACCAAGAAGAGAGGGACGTTAAAACTATAAATGACACTACTTTAGATGATTAGAGGACTTTCGTTTGTCTTGTTACTTCTGGTTGCCGGCTATGTGGCTGCCCAGAGTTGTACTCAGAAGCTAAACCGGGCTGAGGATTTATTTGATGCTGGCCGCTTGCTAGAAGTAGAAGCATTGATTTCTAAATGTATCTCGGATGAGGCTTTCAGTGAAGGTGAGTTGGTCAGAGCCAGAAAACTGCTCACTAAAGTGGCTATTTTCACAGATAATGAACCTAAGGCCGAACAAGAATTGGTCAACCTCCTGATCATTGATCCGGTTCACGAACTACAGCCCGAGGATCCGAATGAAATGGCCGTTTTGATGAAAAAATTCAGGACCTGGCCAATTTATAGAATTGAAGGTTATTTAGGGGGTAATATGGCCTTAACAGGCATAGCAGCAGAGTATTCAGCGTTTACCTCAGATGCCGGCGAAAAGAATTACTCCAATGATCTGGGATTTGTAGGAGGGGTAAGAATCACCAAACACCTACGCTATTTCGTAACAGGACTTGAAATAGGTGCAGGCATTGAATTCAGACTTTCCAGTTATTCAATAGAATCCATACCAGATTTAGGCGATGTGGATTTGCCAAGTACCACGCCTTTCACCAGTAATGTGACCAACAGCCAGACAGTACTTCGTCTTCCAATTTTTGCCAGATACAATTTCAATTATGGAATCAATGAGCCCTTCACGCCTTATGTTTTCGCTGGGCTTTCAGTAGATTATTTTTTAGGTGCCGAATACTCAGAAGCTTCACGAAGTGGAGGAACGTCAGTTACCATCTCTGATGCACCAAACAATGACCTTAAGGCTTTTAATCAAATCACTGAGCTCAATACCTCTTTGATTGTAGGCGCTGGAGCTAAAATCCGAGCAGGAAAGGGGAATTTTTTCTTCGGAGAAGTTCGATTTGATAAAGGACTTTCTCTGTACAATGTTCCTGAAGAGAGGTACGCGAATCCTCGAATTAATGGCGATCTGATGTTCGTGGAAGATGATGTATTCCTCAATTTCATCGGGATCAATTTTGGCTATGTGAAATCTATTTTCAAACCTGAAAAACTTACTAAGTAGTGAAGAAATTTCTATTTCTGATTCCATTAATCGCCTTGCTTTCTTGTAATTCAGGAGAGAATATTTCTCCTGCTGATAACTTCGTGAAGTTTTATGGGGGAGGCGCAACATACGAATTGCTTGATATGTCCTTTCGTGCGGATGGAGAGGATGGTGTCGTTTTATTGGCTCTTCGGACTGGCGATGTTGTGGAGGTAGTTGACGGCCAAACGAATATACTTTTTTCAAACAAATCTGATTTATATGTGATCGTCACGGATGGAGCCGGCAACCCTGTTTTACAGAAACGAATTCCCATTGTAAGTGATGTCTTTGGAAATCTACAAGATTTAGAAGATGCGATTGCCCCGGCTCGCTTGACCGCAGTGGATGGTGGAGGCTATTATGTTATCTGCTCTACAAATACCACGTTCATTGATGAGCTTACAGGTGAACCAATCGGAGATGAATTCTCTATCGCTGTGTGGGCCGAATTTGACGATAGCTTCGACCTTGCAGGAGTGACTCCTACATCCTGGAGTGCCATCGGAGACACAGTCAATAATTACTTTGGCATTGACATCTCACCCACTACTGATGGCGGAGTGGTGATAGCAGGGTATACGGACTTCCATGGAACAAACGATTTCTTTTATGATAAAATAGGAGGAACAGTTGATTGGCCACTGAGACAACCAGCCAGGGGCGGAAGTGATGATAGAGTTGTAAGAATGTTCCCAACAGGGGATGGCAAATTTGCCGTTTTTGGCAGGACAGATGTAGCGAGCGAGGATGGCGAGGGAGGAGCTAATATAGAACGCCGAATCATCACCTCAGATGGAATTATTGAGAATTCATTGATCTATGGCATCACGTACGATGACGATAATGGTACGACTTTCCAAAGCAATTTATGGGATATTCCATACGATGTAATTGAAGTCCCTGGTGGCTTTACAATAGTGGGAGCTTCATTCGGAGATGCCACTTTATCTGATGGTGGAATCCCGTTTTTCATGAAGGTGGATTTGACAGGAGCCAACAGTACCGAAGAGGATTACTTGTATGAACTCAATACCGATGACGATGGAGATTTCTCTGCAAACTTCAACGGAAGAGCTCTCGGTGTGACACAAACCTCTACCAATGACTACATTATTGTAGGAGAAATTGACGGACTTGAGGACGAAGGAAAGGAAATAATGGTTTTGAAAACCGACCAAGAGGGCAATCAAATTGGTGAGGAAATCAGATACGGCTTGCTGAACGGTGATGAGTTGGCTCGCCGAACACTCACTGCCCCGGACGGTAGCATTTATGTGGGCGCTACCTATGATTTTGGAGGAGGACTGTCCCAAATTGGCCTTTTGAAACTGAATTCAGACGGAGAGGTGCGTCGCTAAAATCCTCAACGTATTTTTTTCTAAGCATCCTCTTCATCTCCTACTTTCGGTATCGAGAGTGCGTGTCTATTAAACTTGTTATAGTTTAATACAATCCTAAAAAAGTCACATTTATTTTTGTTTTGGTTGGGGTTTTTTCCAACTTCACTTTTGAATTAGATTTACTTGAGGTGTACTCTGTCCGTACGGCTCAAATAAGATATATTTACTATTGAAAAAACCTCTACTCCGAACGATATGAAATTCCCTAGTGTTCGCCAGCTTTTACCAGTTGTTATCTTCTCGAGTTTTCTATTTGCATTTACCACGGAGGCCAGTTCTCAGGAAATTGATGTAACGGGCAAAAACATAAGTATAACCTCTGGTTCGTCATCAACAACAAAGAAGAACGATACATTTTTTGGTGAGGCTGTAAGCACACCTGTAGCAGGGCAGGAGGTTATTTCGAACACTTTCACAATCACTAATAGTGGTCTGACTGATCTTAATCTAGCCTTAGTTACTTCTTCCAATCCAGATTTTACCATTTCAGCTCAGCCCAATGGAACTGTTGTGCCAGGAGGTACTACTACTTTTACTATTGACTTTAACCCTTCAATTACAGGGACCATAATTTCAACAATCACCATTCCCAATAATGACGCGGATGAGGGACCTTACACTTTTGACTTACGTGGAGTCGGAATAGCTCCAAGAGTAGCGAGATATGTGCATCCCTCAAATGCTGATCCAGGTACAGTTGTTTTAAATGGAGTCACATACAACACCGATGGAGTAGGTTATGCGACAATTCAGGAAGGGATAGATGTTGCTGGTACTTATGACATTGTTTACGTAGCTGATGCGACGTATACGAATCCGAATGAGAATGCTGGGAATACGAATTGCAGCATTGCGAGTATTTTGCCAACTCCGGGAGGACAGGATCCTGTTTTCTATATTGATGTCAATAAAAGTAATATTATTATAACTTCTCAAACAGGGGATTACAGCACGTCAGCTGCCATATTGGAGCACTATGGATTTAACATTACAACTCCTGGCAGCAATGTGGTTATTCAAGGATTTGATATGCAGGATATCCGAGTCAATGCGTTCTGGAATTCTAACTGCTGTTCTAATGGACCAACGAGTGATGTACGAATCTTGAATAACAGTATCGTAGGAACCCGAGGACATGGAATTAAGACTGACTCGTGGGGCAGTGGAGAAGGCAGTGTCATAGATAGAGGAGCTTGGGAAATTGTAGGAAATAATTTTCAAAACATTGGAAGCTACACTAGTAGCGCTGGTTGTACCCCAGGTGCCGTTAGCGCGATGTGGCTGGCAGAGGCAGGGGGGAGTTTTTACATTGCTGATAATAATATTGATGGGACAAATTGGGCAGGGGTGCTTCTTGACGGATACGGTGATAGTTCAACTCCAGCTAATGGAGCGGCAACCATTCACAACAATACCATTAACAATACAGTAGATGCTGGTATTCAGATTGGCTGGACCTCAACAGGAAATTTCTATATTCCTGATAATGCATTTATTACCGATAATACGCTGACCAATTGTAACACGTCCAATAAAGTTGGAATTGGAGCAATCACCCTACTTCAAAGTAACATCGCTGGTGTAGAGATTTATAGAAACAACATTCAATCATCTTTCAATGGAATAGCAATTGAAATTGCAGGGTGGCAAGGGTCACCAGATGTTACCCACATCAATTACAATGACATCTACAACCTAGCCGGAGGTTTCGCTATAACGCATATAGCTGGAATAGCTCCAAATGGTTTATTTGGAACCGGAGATGACCTTGGTCAATATGACTTTTCTTGGAACTATTATGGGGCAGTTGATGGACCTACGTACGCCACCAACCCAGGCGGTACCGGATGGGCTTTGAGTAAGGATTTAACCGATAACGGAGGAACGCCTTACTCCGAAGGAGAGTATGATTTCCACCCGTACAATACAGCTGCTGGAGTTTTGGCGGAAGGATTCGCCAACAGAGGGCCAACTGTGAAGGTGCCAACCAGCCAATCCACTTCAGCGTCAGTTCCGATTGGTTTGGGAGGACCATCAATTGTCGATCCTGACGGAGACGACCAGTCTGTAACGATAAGTGCATCGGCAGGCCTAATCGATATTGACTTAACCGGAACTTCGGCTACCATTACAGCAGGTGCAGACAATAGTGGAACGGTTACGGTGGATGGTACTTTCGAGGACATTGTTACAATTCTAAATTCGGCACAATACGATCCAAACGGTGAAGTAGGAGCAAATACTGTTACTGTAGCGACGACAGATGTGCCTACTTTGACCGGGGCACCAGCTAGTGACTCTGATGCTTATACAATTAACGTTTCGGCTACACCCTCTCCGACAACTTATCCTGTAGGTAACAACAACGATTCAGGTGCAGGATCCCTTAGACAAGCTATTCTTGACGCTAATTCAAATGCTGGCGCTGCGGATGTCATTGACTTGACAGGACTAACGCCGGGCACAACTATTAATCTAACAAGTCCACTCCCAGATATCACTGATGATTTGACGATACTAGGTCCTCTTGGAGGCGGGGTAATACTTCCAGGTAATTCGCCAGTTCATAATGTAACCACTTTAGGTGTTGATTTAACCTTAAGTGATGTGACCATCACCGGGGGTTCAAATACCACTGGAGCAGGAATCAATTTCAATCAACCAGGCGCAGGAGGTGGAATCCTTACATTGACGAGAGTAAGAATTCAAAACAACATAGCGTCAGTTTCAGGTGGTGGTATTTACTATGATAGTGACGGTGTGGGTAGTTCCATTACCGAGTCATTAATAGTTAACAATGACGCTCCAACTGGAGCAGGGATTCACATTAATAGAGGTGAGATCAGCATAACCAATACCACAATCGGTAACAACCTGACATCCGAAGGAATCTTAGTCGATGGGTCTACCGCAGGCACAGTTAACCTTTCTCACGTGACCGTATCAGGGAATGCTGATAGAGGTGTTCGAGCTATTGGTGGTGGATTGATCAATGCAGAATATTCTATTTTCTATGGAAATACCAGTTCAGATGTGGATGCCGGTCCACCCGCAGATTTGAACTACTTAAATACGGATAATATAGTTGGAACGCAAAGTCCGGGAACAGCGACAAATGACCCATTTGTTATTTCAACCAATCCACTTTTGGCAGCAATTACGACTAATGGAGACCATACAGACGGGTTTTTACCTGGCCTTGCCGGCTCGGCAGTAGATGGACATGTCAATGGTGCGAATACACAAGCTATTGATCAAGCGGGAACTGCAAGACCTGAGAGAGGAAGTAGAGACCTTGGTGCCTTGGAAGTGATTAACTCAATCCCCACCGCCTCTGATTTCACCTTGGTTTTCGGAGTAGGAGATATTAGCCCGATAGTAGAAGCTGACCTTGGCTACAACGATGCAGATGGAGACTCTTTTGCCTCTATTGAAATTGTAACTCTTCCAGGGGCTGGAACCTTATTCTTAGATTTGAATGACGATGGGATAAACGATGGTGGAGGAGAGACACTGGCTGCCACCGATGTGATCTCATCAGCAAATCTTGCCGCAAACAGGCTTAAGTATGAAGCAACAACTACCGCAGGAAGCGAAACTTTCACTTTCACCGTAAATGATGGTTTCGACGACAGTACCCCTGCCAACACGGCGACACTGTACAGTGTGGAAAATGCGTTGGATTTTGATGGGGTGGATAATTTCGTAGAAACACCGAATGATGCTGCCTTTGGTTTTGATCGAACAGATGCATTCTCTATCGAGATGTGGGTTAGCACCTCGGATAACAGTATTCGTCAACGATTAGTTGACAAGAACAATGTGACTAATGGATATTATGTTGATTTGACTAGTCTTGGAGAGTTTAGTTTCTACATGCGAGATAATGCTGCAAATGAAATTGAAATTACTTCGTTAATAACGGTTGTGAATGATACTTGGTATCATTTGGCGGTTACTTATGACGGATCTAACGTGGAATCCGGCATGCATATGTATGTCAACGGTGTTGAAGTTGCTTTATCAGTTACTACTGGTACACTAACCGGTTCGGTGGTAAATACGGAAAATTTGAATTTAGGAAGGGATATATCAAATTCCAATTTCCTGAATGGCAGTCTTGATGAATTAAGAATTTGGAATGACGTTCGAACGCCAGCAGAGATCAGAGCCAATGCAGCTTCTCGCTACGCGAATCCGACCGCAGATGCAAGTCTTGTCCTTTATTACGACTTCAACCAGGGTGTACCTGCCGGCACCAATGCAGGAGAACTTACTGCCGTGGATTTATCTTCCAATGGAAATGACGGCACCCTCACCAGTTTCGCCCTTACAGGCGCTACCTCTAACTGGGTCTCTTCTACAGCCTTTGCGGCGGCACAGCCAAATATCCGAATTACAGAAGGCGGCCTTATTGAAATTCCCAATGGAGGGGATTACCTCTTTGGCACTTACAATATCCGTAATGGAGCAGCGGACTCTGAAACAATCATTATCAACAACGATGGACTCGCTGATTTGAACATTGCGGCGGCAGGAAGCATTGCGCTCACGGGCACAGATTTCTCGCTGGACGTGTCCGGGCTGACGTTCCCGCTGACCATCGCACCGGGTACCAATGAAACTTTTTCAATTGATTTCTCAGCACCAGCGGGTACTGCGCTGAGTGCTTCTGAAACGCTGACTGTCACCAGCGATGACCCGGCCGATCCCAATTACGCTTTCGCTGTAGAAGGCTATGTGGTGGAGAATACGGTGGATTTTGATGGGGTAGACAATAGCATTTCAGTTGGAAATGTAGCCGAGCTGGATTTCGAAAGAACAGACCCATTTACCATAGAATTTTGGTTCAATGCCACAGTTGGTTCTACGCAAACATTAATTGAAAAGATTAATGCCAATACAGGCTACATAGTTCAGTTATTTGGCCCTGGTCAACTCAGATTACTTCTTGGAGACGGGACGAACGTTCTCATTGCCAATGTCTCTGGATTGATTTCAACCAATACATGGTATCATGCCGCATTTGTCTATGACGGATCGAGTGATGTCAGTGGAATACATATTTATCTCAATGGAGTAGACAGAGCGCTCACAACTGCAGGCTCGACACCATTGACAGGATCAATGTCTACGGCCACTGGATTTGACATTGGTAGTGTAAACGGCGCTTCTGATTTCTTTAATGGAGAGATGGATGAATTAATGGTCTGGAATGACGTCCGCACTCCGGAAGAAATTCGGGCAAATGCCGCTTTTCGCTTCGCCAATCCTTCGGCAGATGCCAGCCTGGTTTTGTATTATGATTTTAATGACGGCATTCCTGCCGGTACCAACGCAGGAGTAGTAACTGCCACGGATTTATCCTCCGCAGGAAATGATGGAACCTTAACCAATTTTACCCTTACAGGCGCCACCTCTAACTGGCTCGCTTCTACGGCCTTTGCTTCACCAGCCGCCACCACACCAAACATGGTTGTCACAGAGTCTTCGACGGTCATTACCGATGGAGGTTCGGCTTACGATTATGGAGCACAGACGTTGCTTTCAGACACGGATGTGGCTTTTACTATTACTAACCAAGGACTAGCAGACTTAAACTTAACAGCCGCTCCATCCTTGAATGATGGAACTAATTACAGCATTCAATCAGGGTACAG
This sequence comes from uncultured Roseivirgaceae bacterium, assembly GCA_964406435.1. GTDB lineage: Bacteria > Bacteroidota > Bacteroidia > Cytophagales > Cyclobacteriaceae > JAAEPI01. The sequence goes on from CAYORY010000011.1 coordinate 9,372, forward strand.
TGCCGCCACGATCGTTGGGCCAGGTCTAAGTCAGCCTATCACCGTGAGATACACTCCGACCACAGCTGCAACTCATTTGGACTATGTGATCATGGCCAGCAACGATGCAGCTACTGATCCTTATGAGCTGAATTTGACCGGGGTAGGACAGAACCTGGTGGAGATATCGTCAGCCACATGGCTGGACTCTAATTCTGATGGAAACATAGATCAATTGCAGTTAGATTTCAGTGAGACCGTGAATATCACCGATGGAGGAACAGCAGGCGATGGGTTCCCGGCAATCGTAATCAGTGGAGGAGCCATCACTATAAACAATGTGGATCTTTCGGGTGCCTCATTTGACGCCATCACCACTTTAACCCTGAATGTATCGGGTGCCACTGGCACGGCCGATCCGGGTGTCACGGTAACGTACGATGAAATTGCCGGCCCTGGGAATACAACGGCTTCTATCGTAGGGTCACAGGAAATCGTAGATGGTGCTGTAGCTCAGGCCTATGTGGATGCAGCGAGCCCCGTGGTACTATCTGCAATTACGCAGGACACAGATGGAAATGGCTTTATCGATGAAATATTCGTGACCATGTCAGAAGTGATTGACGCTTCAACGCTTGACGAAATAGCTGCTGCAGGAGTAACAGATGATTTTTCCGTAGCAGGTTATCAAATTTCCGGGGTACTGCCAAATGCAGGAACAGGAGTTGATGATGACGAAATTGTTATCTCCATCACCGAAGGAGGAGTCATAAACCCTGATACGGATAGCACCCCTCAAGTGGATCTTGTGGTCTCGGCTCTAGATGATATTGCTACCCCGGCTAATTCTAGTTTAGTTTATTCTGCCGCTGCTCAGGATTTTGCAGGTCCGGCCATTGTATCGGCAGTTACTGACGATACCGATGGCGATGGAAGAATAGATGAAATACTGGTGACGTTCTCTGAAATCATTGATGCTACCACCCTCGATGAGACAGCCAACCCGAATGTGACGGATGATTTCACTGTCACGGGGTACAACATTCTTTCAGTCACACCTGTGGCGGGAACGGGCGTAGATGACGATGAAGTGATCATTGTGCTTAATGAAGGCGGCTCCCCTGATACGGGTGCAACCCCAGTGGTGACTCTGACTTTAGCGGCTATTGGTGATGGCGTGGTGCCATCGTTAAGTCCTGCCTACTCTGCAAACGCTACCGATGGAGCAAGTCCTGTGATAACCGCCTTTAACTTGAATGCAAATAATTCCTTTGTTGATGTCACATTTAGTGAGGTGGTCAATACAGCAGGTGGAGGACCGGTAGTTGTCTCAGACTTTGATATTACCAACTTCAACGCTAATACCGCAGGTGGTTTGACGAATATTAGCCAAATCACCATTTCCGATGTAGTGAAGAACGATGGGGCTGATACTCCATTGGATGGGACTGAAAGCATCATAAGAGTGAACCTGGTTATAACCGGAAATCCTGACACGGATGATGAAATAGAAATTCAACCCGATCAGGCTGTAGTGGACAGAATTGGTGATTTGGCGGCTACTCAAAACTTTGCCGATCAAACTGAAACCACTGGTACCATTACATTGAACCAGACGACCAGTACTGTGTTTGTATCGGCTACTTCAGCAACTGATAACACCTATGTGGACTTGGTATTCAATACTCCTGTAGATGATAATGGCACAGCTGGTGGTGGGGTTCTTAGATTTGATAATGATGGTAATGGGGATGCCGGGCGTGAGATTCAAAGTCAAATTACAACAGCGATAGATGCACTTCCACTTTTTGATTCATTTGGTGCAGCCGGGTCATCCACCTATGATGACCCTGATGGAAGTGGCGCAACTGTAAATATTACAGGGAATACAGGTGATATTTCACTTATTGATCAGGGAGGGAAATTGACGTGGCGGTTGCCAATAACTGTCACGGGTATACCTACGGGCAATGAATCTTTCTATATTTTCCCCTCCGGAGGTGACGAAGTGAGACCAACTACATCCGGCTTCCAAAACATGAGTGCCACGGAGTACATTCAGGTCTTTTTGGCGGATGAAACGGCGAACACCTTCACCAGCGCCATTGTCACTTATTACGATGTAGACGAAGACGGTAACATTGATGAAGTGCTAATAGAAACAGAGGATGACGTAGACGATGCATCTGTAAATGCCGCCATTGCAAATGGTGATTTTTCGATAGGGGTTGAAGTGCCTCAATCGGCTACCATTGTTGCTGCACCCGTAAATGCGGACGATCCGCAAGTAGCCAATGATAATTTCTTCACACTTGAATTTTTTGTGGATGGTACTTTCACAGCTGATCCATTAACATTTGTGGCTGGTATACTAGAAGATGATGCGGGTAATACGTTTACCGGCTCTGGAGATGTAGCTATGATAGATAGAGCCAGACCTATAGTCATCACGGGTGCAACAGGTGAGGCAGTTGTAGATGGCATCCTGGATGTTATTGATCTGGAAATATCTGAGGATGTTGCAGGGCCGGGAGTTGCAGGAGGCTATGATGTAGATGGGGGCTCACAAACCATAGGTACTCCTGTGCTACTTAGTTCTTCCTCTATTCGAGTTCCATTTAGTGGAAGCCCTACTTTTAATACCACCGAAACACCAAGTATTCAGGTATACGCCTCGGCATTTACCGATTTGGCTGGCAATAATTTCAATGGAGTGGCAGGTACCCCGGATGATGGTGCGGCTCCCTTTGCACAGTTGGAGGACGCAGATGCGGACATGACCTATGATAATTATCCCAGGACTTATCTCACCCTGTCACCCACGCTCCTTGGACGTGTAGATGATCCAGGCTCGCTCGTTTTCGTGCAGGTGGACGGAAGCGGTACATTGGCAACCGTGGATGGTTCGGGTAACTGGACTGCCAACGTCACCTTATCTGATAAAGGAACCTACGATGTGGATGTTACCACGTTTGACAGCAATGGAAACATAGGGTCTGAAGACAAAACCTATAGCAATGAAATAGAAATAGACGGTGGGGTGCTGGTAGGAACAACCGGTTTCCCAACCACCATACCGGACATTGCCTCGTTGTGTATTTTGACAGAAACTGCCGTATTGCCCGACTTGGTATTTACCGAGCAGGCTACAGGTGATTTTCTCGGGTCTGGTGACTTCCTTCTCCAGCTACCCACTGGGTTTTTATTCGACACAGATCAAGCGCCCACTTTTGATTACAATGGAGACGCCACGCCAGAAGACGTGACCGTCACTTATGCCTATATTGGAAATGCCATTCTGCAACTAACCTTTACCCTTGAAACGCCTGAGGCATCTGCAGGTATTGATGAACTGGATATCATTAGCATTGGAAACCTGCACATTATCGCACGGGCAGGCGCAGCGCCAAACGCAGGTACTCAACAATCAATGACACGGATCAGTGGTAGTGCCGATATTTTTGGTGCTAGTACCAATGGGGTGGCGTATGCTACTATGACGGCTTTTGTATCTCCATTGCCTATTTCCGATATTAACGTGCCTACCCAGTCCTTACCCGGCGTTACGGAGTTTGCTGAAAGGGTAAATACACCATTTACTATAAACATCACCAGTGAGGTAACCGCTGGCAATACGATAACCTGGTACAATGAAGATAACTCAATAGCCTACCAGGCTGTGGCCGGAGGAGTGCCCAATGGAGCCATAGTGACAGAAGCTGAATTAAATGGAGCATATTTTGACAACTCCGTGAGCGGGCTTTACACCCTGCGCGTTTCCCAAACAAATGGTGACGCTTGCGAGAGTACTCCCTTGGAATTCAATATCCTCATTTTTGATGATAATGATCAGGATGATCCGGGAAGTCCGTCATTCATTACCAGAACCTATAACAATACTGATGCCCCTGACAATATTTATTTGAGTAATCCGGCTGGTCATACCATTACTGTATCTAGTGATGGATCTGGATTGGCTACTATATCCAATGGAGACCCCCTACAGGTTGAATTCGATCCAGGTGTGGCAGGCGTCAAGAGTTCACCGGGACACATTATTTCTTACAATGTGAGAAACAATGCGACAGGTGCGACTTACGTACTTAGCAGAGAATATACCGTACGAACTGCAGGCCTCTTATTCACCTCCAGCCCCATAAATGATGAATGTAGCGATGATCCAGCTGTTTCAGTAGTGATTTTGGATGAAGACAACTCGGTTCAATTCAATGCTCCAACTACTTCCATAGCACCATTTTTGGAATATGTGACCGTGCGTGGAATAAGATATGGAGCCAATTTTAATCTCGATGGAAACGATCTTCATACAGGTACACAAACTTTGGCAACCACAGCTCCTGCTGGTATCATCACTGGTGCTTATACATTTACTTTTGATCCGACAGATTATGGGGTGCCTACGGGCGATTTTGAAAATGTTTATTTCGAATCAGTTATCACAGATGTGGATGGCGTCAAAAGAGTAGGCCCCACCGAATATGTGCTTCTTTACGGCGAACCTTTTGTGGATTTGTCCAACGTGACCAATGGCACGGTGTACTGCTCCGATGATACAGATTTCAACCTGCAACGAAACCTTAGCTATGTCAGTTCTATCAATGATGCAGACCCAGCAAATCCGGTTGCCAGCTATGTGAACCAGAGTAATCAGGATATCACTAATGGTTATGAATTGTGGTGGTCCCCTGACAATGGGATCACTCCATTCACCATGATTGCTGACTTTACCGTAACCGCACCTATCGATAGAAACCGGTTCTACCCGGGAGATCCTGACCAGAATGGAACCACCTTCGACGGAGGAGACACCAATGACGTTGGGTTCTTCGAGCTCGTGTATGCGACCTCTCCTCTGGGTGATGAAAGCTGCGCTGGTTCAGTGACTAAAGCGATTCAGGTGTATGACCAACCAGATATGCTCACGCTCGACCCGGCAGATTTCTCAGCCGTAGGTGGAATTCTTTCTACACAGAACGTTGACGAATACCTGCTGGAAATTTGCCAGTTTAACAACTTACCTTCGATTGGATTAAGTGGTGTAGGCTCTATTTCGTTGGATTATACTACGTTTAATGGTGATCCAATTACCGGTGGATCATTTGTTTACATAACCAGAAATGATCCATTTGATCCCCTTCAAGATGGTTCGTTTAGTGGAGCTTATACGATCATTACATCTGGAACTACCGATACTGACGATGGAACTACGCTCACTTTTCAGAATATTGGCACCAATGTATTGGCTGGGGATTATATAAATGTTTTTCAGGATACCGATCCAGGTCCGGCGTTTGTGGGTAGATATCGTTTTGCTGAAATAACCTCCTTCAGCGTACCAACAGCTGACGTAACGTGGTACAACGGCAGTCAGGTATCTTTACCTGCTTTCGAAAATCAAGGTGTAATCCCTTCGTCGGCACTCGGATTAAATGTCAGCACTACTGGTTCTTTATCTGCCGAACAATTGGGATTAGAGTTTTACTTCAGTACTACTTCATCAGATGGTTGTGAGTCTGAGCTTAGGAAGGTGACGGTGAATGTCTTTGGTTATCCCGAGGCTCAAGAACTCAACTTGACTGCAAGTCAGTTCGACGAAGGTGATGTGCAATCAGGCTCTAATACTTTCTACACCTATGAGCTTGATTATTGTACGGCGACAGATGGAGGAACAGACGCTATACCTGAAAACCTTGTTCTGCCAACCCTCGCTTCAGGTGACAGGTATTACATCAACACGTATTTTAACTCTGACGTAATCACTAATCCGACGAATTACTCATTCGTAACCGGTCAGTATTACACCACGAATACTATAAATATCAGTGCAAATGCCATGGCTGGAGGACAGAGCTACCAGTATGATATTCGTCTTGTAAGTAACCAAAATGTGGGTACCGGATTCAATGGATGTTTTGGATACACTACTCGTGTATTCACCCATGGTCATAATACGCCAAGTGCTCCTTCTGCGCTGGATTTCACAGCAGGTGTCACAGATTTTCACGTGGCAGAGGGAAGTGTTCTGAGTCCAATATTCCATGCCAACGTAGGAATGGATGAGTATTATTGGTACGAAGAGAACAATCGAATTGCTCAAATCGGATCTGAGCTGAATAGTGGTGAAGCCATGTCAGTGAATACCTTGAAGGGCTTGACTACTCCGGGCAAACAGTTTTTGGTTAATGTCTCTAATGAAACGCTGGATGCGGGTGATGACGCTGTAAATGATGTCTACACTTACTACGTTTCTCGATTAGATAATATAGTAAGCGAAAACAATTTTGACGGGTGCGAGTCGGTGGCGAATACTCCTGTGACGATTACTGTGCATCCTAAGCAAGCCGCACCTTCTATTGTTTCAGATAATTCACCAATCCCGGCACTTCCAGCGGCTTTCCCTGATATTAATAAAGATGGGGATGCCTTGAATGACAGCCCGAATGGCGATTATTATTTCGCCGTGTGCTTGGATCAGGTGGATGGAAGTCTCCTATTCAATGCGAGTCAGGGACTGTTTGGTTACTATACCAATCTGTCTGGAACCTTCGAAGAAGGGGAATTGATCACTGGAGCATCAAGTGGAGCTACGGCTTACATAACTACTGACAATGCAGGCGAATTAATGCTTCGCGATGTGACAGGAACATTTACTCTAACTGAGGAAATTGAAGGAGCGAGCTCCACCGCCACAGCAGATATTCAAAGCACACACTCTTATGGAGGAGCAAGTAGCCACTATGTCTGGTATGCTCACAATGGTACTACAAGACAGTCCAGACTATATGATAATACCTCTAACACGTTGGATCCGACAGGCGCCAACCCTACCTTCTCCAATTTGCAGATTGGTTCTATCACATCTGCTGCAGAAAGATACATTGAGGTGGTTCAAATTACCGATACGGATGTTTTCAGTGGAACAGAGGGAGAAAGCGTTTTAATTCATATTGAATTCTTTGATCAGGACGATCTTACCTTCACCGCAATTTCTGATGGAGATGATATTTGCCATGATGATACAGGAGATGGAGCAGGCACCATTCAGATGGCACTAGAGTCGGATGGCAGCCCAGCTACTGGTACGTTGCTTACCTACTCGGTAGTATCATCACCTATTGATTTTGATGATGCAACGTTTATTACTGATGATACTGGTACCAACAACGACGGTATTGGAAACCCAATAATTGATATTGCCGGATGGCATGCGGCTGCAGGTGGAGCTACGGTAGGTGGAGTAGCTACGACTCATACCATCACTATGAATTACATTCAGGCGAATGGCGGTTGCGAAATCACCAATACGGCTACTATCACCATTCACCCTGATCCTGATATCAGTTTTAGGGTTGCCGGTATCGATATTAATGACGTGAACTTTGCCGCACTATATGATGAGTTCTGCTATGAAGATGGACTGGTAGGCCTTCAGGGCATTTTGAGCGACGGTACTCCACTGACTGGGGGTAGTTTCACTAGTTCGGAAACAGGTGCATTGACTACCAATAATGGCTTTGCACAAATGAATCCGCTATCAGAGCATAATGCAGCAAATGGAGTGGGAGGTACTGCAGGTGAATACCTAAATCAATCAACTACTACTATTACATACTCTTACACGGATGGATTTGGATGTCAGCGGTCTGTAAATGTTCCTCTTTACATCAATCCTGAACCTGAGGTATACGATGTAGAGAGAGATGGGGCATTGCCATCAAGTGATTTGGCGGCTGCCAGACCCACCAATAGAATAAGACTCACCAATTTCTGTGCAGATGCATCTACTATCGACGCTGAGATTCAGTTTGTTGACCCTACGGATACTGATCCAGGAGACATAGAGGAAAGTGACTACAGCGCATATACTTTTGAATGGACAATAGGTGGTCAACCGGTTCCGGACGTTGCACCTGCCGATGGTCTGCCAGATCCCCAGCCTGGTGTCAATACGTTGAGTTTCACTCCTCCGGGTAATAGTGTGAATATTTCTGTTGTTGTCACTGATGCCAGCGGCTGTGCGGAGACCTTTACGGAAACGCATACGCTTCAGAACCTTCCTAATCTGGATATTGTGGGCATTACGGACATGGATGAATTCTGTACAAGCTTTGCTGGCACTATCAATCCAACAGTAACAGACGCTACCACAGATGGAGATGGCGCTACCAATACGGTTGATCAGAATATAATAAGCTGGACTGTAGATTCGTACACCTCAATTGACGCTACCATCAGAAATGTAGATGGTGGCACTAACACTCCATTGCCAACTATTGATGCCAGTCAGTTATTAACTTGGCACAATGACGTGAATCTGGCTAGTGCTGGCGTGGATGAGAGCGATGGTGTAGGTGGCCCGATCACCTATCATACAATTACAGTCACTTATACTGATGATTCCAGAGAGTATCAAGGTACTCAAACGCTATGTACCAATACACGATCTGAGACAATCATAGTTAATCCTCTACCTGAGATTGATTTCACTGTGGCAGGATTTGGGGATGCATTTACGGGAGAAACGGGATCAGTAGCGGCCGATGGCGGGTATTCAGATCACTTCTGCTATGACAATGGAACGGTCAACTTGATCGGTATCACACGAAACCTTGATGGAACTATTGGATCATTGCCTGCAGGGGTCGGATCATTCTCAACTACTGGCGGTGTTACTAATACTGGTAATGCGCTGGCTACATGGAGTCCGATATTAGCGAACGGAAGTGATCCTCATGCCCTGAATGCCGCAGGAATTGACATCACATTCACCTTTACAGACGGAAGTGGCTGCCAGAGCATGGTGACTAAAACATTGTTTGTAGATCCACTACCAAATCCAATTGAGGTCACAGGTGATCAAATAACCTTTGATGAGATATGTGCTGAAGGAGAAATTATAGCCAGAGTACCCTTGCTAGATCCGGCTGCTGGAGTAGAAGTTGGAACTGGAGCAAGTGCATTGTCGTACAGCGACTTCACTTTTGATTGGACCAGTAACAATGAAGGTGGTGCGAATGATGGGGGTACAAATGATGGATTTATTGGAGCTCTTGATGTAGTTTCATCACAGATTGATAACCAAATCACCTTTACCTCACGAATTAACAATGAGACACTTGATAAGGAGTTTACCATTCGGGTGAGAGTAACTGATAATCTGACAGGCTGCTCGTGGTTGGTAGAAGAAACACATGAGATTCAGGAGCTACCTGAGTTGAATTTCACCACGCTTGGTGATATCACAGATGCCGAAATTGATGCATCAGATTTCTCAGGTGCAGATATTTATTGCTGGGAGGATGTAGACCAAACTTTGGCCATGTTTACCAATGCCGGAGAAATTGGGGTTGCAGCCAATACGGACATAGCCGAACTTGACTATCAAATTGACTCTTATGTCATGACAAATGGCACGATTGTCCGGGCAAGTCCAGATGCAACCATCAGCAATTCCGGCAATCCAATCTTGGACTTTGATGTGCTCCATGGTTCTGTTGGTGGAATCGAGGTAGGAGGCGATACTACTGTACATGTGGTGACCATGACCTATACGGATGTCAATGACAATCAATACCAAGGGCAGTTTACCAACTGTCTAAGTGTGAATACTACGGCATTCCTGATCTATCCAAGACCAAATATCACTTTCGCTTATGAGGCGGATTTGGATGACCTGATAAATGACGATCCAGATTTTGTAGAAGTGTGTTATGATGATGCCAGCTTTGAGTTGCAAGGATTGTTAGCAGACCTTTCGGAGATTGAAGGAAATGGTGACGGTAATTTCACGATTTCAAACGGGCAAGGTGTGGGAAATACGAACTCATCCAATGTGACCTTATTCGATCCTTCGGATGCACATGATGGATTCCATGGAACAGGAGTAGGTGGTGCGAGATTCCTGGCTCAATCGACTAATGTTGTGACCTTCGAATACGTAGACGAATTTGGTTGTTCTCATTCTGTTTCCAAGACTATTCTGGTGAATCCTTCACCTGAGGTGGAAGGAACTATTGGAAATCAGATTGTGTACGATGCGATTTGTCTCGAATTCCCAATAGAAGCTCATGTAGTTGTCTATCAACCAGGTACTACAACTGAAGTCACTGACTACACTGACTATGATTTCACCTGGACTTTGAATACTACTTTAGTACAATCTGTGGAAGATAATAATTTTGTCACCTTCGTTGCTCAGCCGAATAACCTGAGTGTAAACATGGTAGTGGTAGTCACCTCTCCCGATGGATGTACAACAACCATTTCGGATACGGATGCGCAAGGTTTCCCTCCGATACCAAGTTTCACCTATGTGGGTATCACAGAGAATTCACCACTTGGTCTTGATGTAAACTTCTTCGAGGACAATCTTCAGTTGGCCGAAACCAGTACTCAGGTAGGACTCAATTATCTTCTCTTTACCATGACAGGTATCACAGGCACTACGGTAGTTCCTGATATAGAAAGGACAGCTACTTTCGGAGTGGATGCAGTGGATTTAAGTCCTATTAATTTAAGAACAGTATTCCCAGGAAACGAAATAAACCTAGAGGCTGGCACCTATGAAGCAGAGTTGACATTGGGTACCTACGATGGCTGCTTGATTTCCACGGGTCCACGAGTGATAACGATTCTTCCAACCTTTGATTTGG
>CAYORY010000012.1:0-19691 GCA_964406435.1 uncultured Roseivirgaceae bacterium
TATTGATTTTATCACTTACAAAATAGATGCTGAATGAAAGTATCGGCAGAGGAAGCAGCGAGTAAAGTGTCAATCTGGGATTGATGTAAACCATGTAGGGGATTACAATCATGAACATGGTGAAAAGACTGATGCCGTACATGATCGCAGGCCCGATGTACATCCGCACCATGCTCACATCTTCAGAGATTCGCGCCATCAGGTCGCCCGTCTTATTCTTTCTATAAAAAGCCAAAGGCAAGGACTGGTAATGTTTGAAAATTTCGTTTTTCAAATCATACTCAATGTGGCGCGACATCACGATGATTGTTTGCCTCATGAAAAACATAAATATGCCCTTCAAAATGGCAGAGGATATGATAAGAATGGCAAGGATGAAAATGGCTTGCGTAAACTCGTTGACGAAAATCGATTCTTCACCAAGTCCGGTAGCATCGGCAAGTGGTGCCAAGCTCGCCTCCACCTTGTCAATGGCCCTTCTTACAAGGACAGGAGGAACGATTCCGAGGAATTGCGCCACCACGATAAACAGCGTGCCGAGAACAAGGTACCATTTGTATTTTAGTAGGTATTTATTGAGATGTCTGAGGTGCTTCACAGAAAGATTTATTGGTGCAAGAATGCAAACGATTTAATTGCAAAATTTTAGCTTTGCGCCCGCTAATGGCTCAATATCTAAAGGACAAACAACAGCCTAAAACGAGTCGGCGCAAGATACAAACAACTATACGATGATTGACACCCAAACAGTTCCCCAAACCAAATCTGTTTTTGATACAATGTCTACCATGGCGCACGAGCAGCTCGTGTTTTGCCAAGACGAAGCAACAGGCCTCAAAGCCCTCATTGCCATTCACAACACCGTACTCGGCCCGGCCATGGGCGGCACTCGTTTTTGGAACTATGCCACCGAAGAAGAGGCCGTCACCGATGCGCTTCGACTGTCCCGAGGAATGACATTGAAAAACTCAATAGCCGGACTAAATATCGGAGGTGGAAAAGCCGTGATCATCGGTGACGTGAAGAAACTAAAGAATGAAGCCCTGCTTCGAAAATTCGGCAAATTCGTCAATAGCCTGAATGGCAAGTATTGGACTGCCGAGGACGTGAACATGAACGCTCGCGACATGGAATACATCCGTATGGAAACCCCATTCGTGACAGGAGTCCCAGAAAGCATGGGTGGATCAGGAGATCCAAGTCCGGTTACGGCTTATGGTGTATTCTTGGGCATGAAAGCTGCCGCCAAGAAAGCATATGGCTCTGATATTCTTCAAGGCAAGAAAGTACTTGTGCAAGGCACAGGTCATGTCGGCTCTTACTTGATCGACCATTTGATTAAGGAAGGCGCAGTAGTCATGATCAATGACATCTTTGAAGACAAGATTGCTGCTATCACCAATAAGTACGACGTGCAAGTCGTGGATTCTGTCTACGATCAGGATATGGATATTTACGCCCCATGTGCATTGGGAGCTACACTCAATAGTGACACAATCCCACAACTAAAATGCGACATAGTAGCCGGTGCAGCCAACAATCAACTCTTGGATGAAAAGGTGCACGGAGAAATGCTAAAAGACCGAGGCATTCTATACGCCCCAGATTTCCTTATCAATTCGGGCGGAATCACAAACGTCTTTTACGAAATGCAGGGAAATTACAATCGTGAAAAGGTGTATGCCCAGACAGAGGAGATTTACTCCACCTGTCTTGAGATCATAAATTTTGCAGAAAACAACAATGTTTCCACACATGAAGCGGCACTTCGATTAGCTTTGCAGCGCATTGAAGCGGTAGGCAGAGTGAAGTTGGGGCATTAATATTTTTCTAGCAAAAGACGTTCTTTAATTCATGCTAAACAGACGGATTCTTCGAATCAAGGCCATGCAGGCCCTTTACGGCTTTTACACCACCAGAGAATCTCTGAAAAAAGTGGTTCGTGATGACCTGAAAGAAACCTTCACGCCAAGCCCGTTGACGCATGACATGTCAGATACTGAAGAAATCGATCTGCATAGAAAAAAGGCTCTCCGCCTATACGACGAAAATCTAGAAGCCAAGGAACTTAAAGCGGACGTTAACATCCCAAAAATTGTTCTTGATGAGGTCAATAATGCTATTGATCAATACTACAAGGAAGTAAAAAAGGAAGTAGCTCGCACGAAAAAACAGATGCTGGATCAAACCTATGAGATTCAGGATCAGTATTTCAAATTTTTGCTTTTGCCCGGTGAATTTCAATTCATTGAAAAGCAAGATCAAGACAAACGCGAGATGGCAAGAGTCGCCAAAAATGATCCATGGCAATTCAATCTTCAAAAGAACCCAATCATAGAGGCTTTAAACACTTGCGAAGAACTTCAAAAGGAGGTTACCAAAAAGAAGCTCTCTTGGCAAGAAGATGTGGCCGTTCTTAAAACCTGGTACAAAGACATCATCAAAACAGACGAGGTGTTCATTGAGTACCAGCAAAAAGAAAATCCGACGATCGAAGAGCACCAAGCTATCGTTGCTCATTTGTTCAAAAAACTACTTTTTAAGAATGAACTAATTGTTGCCTTCTGGGAAGAAGAGGATCTGAGGTGGTCAGAAAACAGCCTGATTCTAAAGAGTATGATCACCAAGACCATTCAAGAATACGACGCTCAGGCGGAAGAACCCATTGCGCTGAAAACCATCAGTATCAACGAAGCGGATGATTTTGAATTCTTTGAAACCATCTTCAATAACACCATCAAGGAAGACGAATACTTTCAGGGGTTGATCAGCGAGAAGACCAAGAATTGGGACATCACCCGATTGGCGCAGATGGATAGGATCATTCTCAAAATGGCCCTGGCCGAAATGATGTACTGCAGAAGCATCCCTGTAAAGGTGAGTATTAATGAGTACATCGAGGTTTGCAAGCAATACAGCACTCCGAAAAGTAAACAATTCGTGAACGGCATTTTGGATGTATTGGCAAACCAATTAACTTCGGAGGGCGTTATCAAAAAATCAGGTAGAGGCCTGATTGACAACAAGTAAGACTGAATTCTAACACACATGGCAAAATCAGGAGGATCATTTTTCGCATTTCTTTTCGGAGTTCTCACAGGTGCCGTTTTAGGCATTCTATTCGCCCCAGATAAGGGAGCTAACACTCGAGATCGACTCACATTTCAAATCGACAAGTACAAGAAAAAGCTCGAAGAGCTTGCCAATGAACTTGTGGAAGGAAAGGAAATGAGCGAAAATAATGAGAAGCAAAAAGGCAAAGCGATCATTAACGAGACAAAAAACAAGGCCGAGAGACTACTGGATGACGTCAATGGGTTGATTAGCCAAATCAAGGCAAAGTAAGATTGTCGTTAACAAATCATTAAGAGCATCAAACTAGGCGCTGAGGCCATAGTTTAGTACTTTTGGCCTCCCAATTAAAAAATCAAATTTTAAAAATTCATAAAAATGAAAAAGCTAAACTATCTATGGATGATCGTGGCGGTGATAGCAATCTCCAGCTGCGGAGCTAGTGAAAAAGACAAGCAAATTGCGGAGTTGGAAGGCAGACTTGCCGCTCTTGAGTCAAGCAAGCCAACTCCAACGGCGGTAACAAATCCTAATCCAGAACCCGAAGTAAAGCCAGACGGTCCACTTCCATCAATCAACTGGGCTATAGAAGAGCACGATTTTGGAACTATCACTGACGGTGATATCGTAGAGCACACGTTCAAATTCACTAACACTGGCGAGGCGCCACTTATCATCTCCAATGCAAAAGCAACCTGTGGTTGTACCGTACCTAACTGGCCAAAAGAGCCGATTCCAGTAGGAGGAGAGGGCGAAATCCTGGTGAGATTCAATAGCCGAAACAAGACCGGAAATCAGTCAAAGACCATTACAGTTACAGCAAACACTTACCCATCTGACAACAAAGTGCGTATCCGAGCGAACGTTCTTAAAGCGTCAGAATAATCTAAATCAATGAATACAGTCCTCTTACAAGCAGGCGGTGGTGGAACTTCTCAGTTTATTATGCTGGGAGCCATGGTGGTGATTTTTTACATGTTTTTCATCAGGCCGCAACAGAAAAAACAGAAGAACCAGAAGAATTTCATCAATGAATTGAAGAAAGGCGATATGGTCGTGACCATGGGCGGTATTCATGGAAAAGTCACCGAAGTAACTGACGCCACAATCACTATTGATGTGGACAGAGGTACCAAATTGACTCTGGAGAAAAGCTCAGTGTCTCTGGATGCGAGCAAGCGAATAAACGAAGCAAAATAGAAGCTATGTAATGGCATTCTCGCTGTTTCCTAAGAATCTAAAACAATGGAAGGTAGTGTTGATCGCTTTTTTGGCGGCCACTACCTTCTGGTTTTTTAACTCCTTGAACAAGGAATACAGAACCAGCTTTGACTACCCGCTCCGATTCAACTACGACCGAGACAGCCTGGTATCCGTGCGCAAATTGCCCGAATACATTTCTCTGGACGTCACCTCCGGAGGGTGGAACCTACTTCGTAACACCGCCATCTTCAGTCCGAGCCCAATAGAAGTAAATCTGGAGCAGACCAAAGGAAGCACCGTACTTTCATGGACAGAACTTCTACCCTCCTTCCGCGAGCAAGTGGGCGATATTGTCATCAATCAAATACTGCAAGACACACTGAATGTACAGATTGAACCCATCAGAGAGAAGAAAGTAAAACTCGCGGTGGATTCCTTGGCGCTCTCACTTGCACCGGATTATAGAGTCGTGTCCCGTATAGAACTTGAACGAGACTCTGTTTTGCTGAGAGGACCTGCCAGTTTTATCGATACTCTTAGAAGCGTGTATATACTTCCGGTTTCAGAATCAAACATTAAAAACAATTTTGATAGAAATGTGGAAGTATGGGTGCCCCTACCGAGCATTATGAAATCTGAACCCACCTCTGTAGCTGTAGCCTTTGATGTGGCCAAATATGAGAGGGTCGAGATCAGTGTGCCTGTTGAAGTAATCAGAGATGCCCGATCATCATCCTCAAAAAATTTAGAGCAAGAATCTGTAAGCATTACTTTTTATGCGAGAGCATCACAAGCCGACGAATTTCAAGCTTCCGATTTTGCAATCATTGCTGACTTGAGCAGCCTGCGCCGATCAGATACGCTGGTCGCTCCTGTACTCACCGCCTTCCCTTCAGAAGCCTTGGAGATCAGCTTTTCACCCGAATTGATCAAACTAAAATCCCGTGAATAAGCCACTTCTTGTGGGCATTACCGGCGGCATAGGTGCCGGTAAAAGCACCATTGCCAAAGTGTTTTCCACGCTTGGTGTGCCTGTATACGACGCAGACTCCCGCGCCAAGGTGCTTATGACTGAGTCGGCCAATATCAGATCCGCACTCAGCGTGCTTTTCGGCGAGGAATCCTTTGTGGATGGGCAGCTCAATAGAAAATTGATTGCCGAGAAATCCTTTAATGAGCCAAAACTCCTGACTCAACTGAATGAACTCGTTCACCCCATCGTGGGGGAAGATTTTAAGGCTTGGGTACAAAGCCATTCGGATAAGAAGTATGTGCTAAAAGAAGCGGCATTATTATTTGAAACGGGAACCTACAAACAACTCGATAAAGTGATATTGGTCTCCGCTCCTATTGAAGTCAGAATAAAGCGAGTACTTGGTAGAGACGGCCACCGGACGGAAAAGGATGTGCGAGCCATCATAGCAAAGCAACTTCGTGAAGAAGAAATGGAGCCACTTGCTGATGTAGTTTTAAGGAATGATGATAGTAAGTTGATCATCCCTCAGGTACTTAATCTCCATGAGCAGTTTACTACACAGGTTCTTTCGTAATCGATCCATTAGAGGATTCCTGCTTATCCTAGTTGGGTTTATTTTGGTCATTGCGCTCTGGCCTTCCGGTCTTCCACAATACCAATACAGCACCATCGTAAATGATTCCAATGGCCAACTACTCAGTGCCAAAGTAGCTGCTGATGGCCAATGGCGCTTCCCCAAACCGGACTCTGTTCCGCATCGATTCTCCGAATGCCTTCGCTACTTCGAGGACGAATATTTCTATCAGCACCCGGGCGTGAATCCGGCATCCATCCTGCGGGCAAGCTATCAAAACCTGAAAAAGGGCAGGATTATCAGCGGGGCGAGCACCATCACCATGCAGATCGCCAGAATGGCCGGCAATAATGAGCGGACATTAGTCAATAAAATCAGTGAGCTTTTCAAGGCCTTAAAATTGGACTTGGTTTATTCCAAGGAGGAACTGATGATCCAATACGCATCCATGGCACCATTCGGTGGAAACGTCGTAGGATTAGAGGCTGCTTCCTGGCGATATTTTGGCCGGGCACCTCACCTCCTTAGTTGGTCAGAATCTGCCACGCTTGCCGTGCTCCCAAACAACCCCGGAGCGATTTTTCCAGGTACACAGGATTCCCTTTTGATCAAAAAAAGGAATAGACTTCTCACCAAACTTTACGCCAAGCAAGTCATTGATAAGCAGACGCTGGAACTGGCCATAGCCGAACCCATTCCGGACAGACCCATCGCCATTCCAAATAATGCCGGGCATCTCATGACCACCTTTTCTGAAAAGAACAACGGCAAAAGACTCAATGCCACCTTAGACCCTTTCTGGCAATCTCAGGTTTCTACTATGGCAGAAAACCATCATCAAACCATGATGGCAAACGGAGTAGAAAACCTGGCGGCTCTGGTGGTAGAGCTGTCCACCGGTAAGGTACTTGCCTACGTAGGCAACACCAAAGACCCAAAGGCTGATGGCTCTCTTGTGGATATTATCCAAAAGCCCAGAAGTCCGGGCAGTTCGTTGAAGCCTCTGCTATACACGGCTGCTTTGGACAAAGGACTTATTCTCAGAAAATCATTTCTTCCGGATGTTCCTTCCTTTTTTGGAGGATTTGCGCCAAAGAATTTCAATCATGGCTACATGGGTGCGGTGAATGCGCACGTTGCTTTGTCCCGATCGCTGAACATTCCCATTGTGCACTTACTTCAAGCTTATTCTTACGAACAATTCCACCAGGATTTAAGAGAAATAGGTTTTTCCACCCTGAATGAGCCGGCGGGACACTACGGTCTTACGCTCGTTCTGGGCGGATGCGAAGTGACCATGTGGGATTTGGCGCAAGCGTACTTCTCCATGTTCAGAAAATTATCAGGCCGTCAAAATCTCAACATCCATTTTGACCATTCGGTGGTGGCCAGAAAGGAAGTTGAATTCGGAGAAGATGCCATCTGGCAGACGTTCTTCACCATGACCTCATTGGCACGACCGGAAGGTGAGAAATCATGGCGTTCGTTCAGCTCATCTCAGCTCATCTCATGGAAGACAGGCACCAGTCATGGCTTTCGGGATGCTTGGGCAGTGGGCCTGAACGGGGAGGTGCTGGTGCTGGTCTGGGTGGGAAATGCCGATGGAGAAGGGCGAGCCGATCTTACGGGCATCAAGGCAGCCGCTCCTCTCATGCATTCGATCATGAGGTTATCAGACAGTGATCCGAGTTGGCTGGAAGACCTGAAGCCTTTTATGAGGAAGGCAAACGTATGTGAGGTTTCGGGGATGCTTGCCAATGAGTTTTGTCCGAGCTCCGAGCAAGAGGTAACGAGCAATTCAGAAAATTCTGGGTTGTGTACGTATCACAAAAATCTAATTCTAGACTCGTCCGAATTGTATCGAATCACGAGCGACTGCTATCCTCTGGCCAAATCTGTTGAAAAACCCTTCCTGATATTGCCGTCCATTCAGGGCTTTTACTATGAACAATCTTTTACTGATTATGTGGGCTTACCACCACTTCACCCTGATTGTTCCGATAACATCAACCCCATCGGCATCATTTACCCGAACCCCAACAGCAGGGTGTTCATTCCGAAAGAAATCACGGGAGAAACAGGCCGTGTTGTATTCCACGCCACTCACCAATCCGAGAATTCAACGCTTTACTGGCACCTCGATGAAAACTACCTTGGGACAACTAAAGAGGATCACCAAATGAGTGCATGGCTACCTCCCGGAAATCACATGCTCACGGTCATGGATGAAAATGGAAATAATGCAACTCGCAGCTTTGAGGTGGTGGGGGAGTAGCTCAACCACTCATCATTTTCTTGGTTGCCTATTGAGTGCCTTGAATTAACTTAACTGTTCCAATAAACCAAAAATCTAATGAAGAGAATCATAATCACTGTCTTGGCATGCGGACTTTTATTCGCGGTTCCTCAGGACACATTCGCCCAGAAAAAGAAAAAGGGGGAGGAAACAACCGCTCCCGTAAAACCAAAAAAGAAAGGTAGTCTGAAAGACTACAAGGAAGTCATTACTTCTGACGCTATTTCAGATGAGGGGCTTTTTACCGTTCATAAAGTAGAGGACAAGTACTATTTCGAAATGCCAAATGACCTTTTGGATAAAGAAATTCTAATTGTAAGCAGAATCTCAGGCCATGTCAAAGGACTAAACTTCGGTGGAGCCGGCATGAAGTCTCGTCCACAGCAGGTCATCAGGTTCCAAAGGTTAGACAATCAAATCCTGATGAGGTCAGTGTCCTACAACAGCGTCGCTGATGAAAATCTACCCATCTACACCTCTGTGCGAAATAACAACTTCGAGCCAATTGTTATGGCATTCAAAGTAGAAACAATTTCGACTGATTCATCTTCGGTAGTCTTTGAAGTGAACGAGCTGTTTACAACCGATGTGGATATGATTGGCCCGCTTACCGGTTCACAGAAAAAAACATTCGGAATAAAAGGGTTGGATAAGGCAAGATCAGTGATTCTTGGAATGAAGTCTTTTCCCGAAAATGTGCTGATCAATCATGTCCTGACATTTAGAGGAGATGATCTTCCTGATAATCGACTCACGGGAACCATGTCTATTGGCATGACGCAATCCATGATATTGCTACCCAGCGACCCTATGGTGCCGAGATACTATGATGAAAGAGTTGGTTACTTCTCGCTTCAGCAATTGGACTATGGAGTGGAAGAACAACGAGCGGCCACCAGAAGGTATATCACCAAATGGAGATTGGAGCCCACAGATTGGAACGCTTATAACCGTGGTGTGGCCGTTGATCCGGTAAAGCCAATTGTCTATTACATAGACTCGGCCACCCCTGACAAATGGAAACCATACATCAAACAAGGTGTGGACGATTGGCAAGATGCTTTCGAAAAAGCCGGGTTCAAGAATGCCATTAGAGGAGAATATGCCCCCACCAATGATCCTGATTGGAGCCCCGAGGATGTACGCTATTCTGTGATTCGATATATCGCCACGGACATTCAAAATGCCCAGGGCCCACACGTACATGATCCCCGAACCGGAGAGATTTTGGAAAGTGACATCCTGTGGTATCACAATGTGATGAACCTTCTGAGAAATTGGTTCTTTGTTCAAACAGCGGCTGTAAATCCTGCCGCCAGAAGCATCCAATTTGAAGATGAGTTGATGGGTCAACTGATTCGATTTGTGGCAGCTCACGAGGTAGGACACACACTCGGACTTCCACACAATATGGGCTCCAGTGTGGCGTATCCAGTGGATTCGCTGCGATCGCCAACCTTCACAGCTACACATGGCACTGCTCCATCTATAATGGACTATGCGAGATTTAACTACATCGCACAACCAGGAGACGGGGTGACTAATTTCTATCCCGGAATTGGAGAATACGATGATTGGTCCATCTATTACGGTTACAAGATGAATCCAAATATCAGCAAGGCCGACGATGAAGAAGCAATTCTGAACCAGTGGATAGTAGAAAAAGCAGGCAAGCCAGAATTCAGATACGGTCGCCAAAGAGGATTACCGCTCGACCCAACGGCCCAGACGGAAGATTTGGGAGATGACAGCATGCGAGCAAGTGAGTTGGGCATTGCCAATCTCAAACGCATCAGAGAGAAGCTCATGGAATGGGGAACAGAGGAAGGAAAAAACTATGAAGATCTTAGCGAATTATACCTCAACGTCATTGGCCAATACAACCGATACATGGGACACGTGATGTCCAATGTGGGAGGAGTGACTGAGTATTTCAAAACGTCTGACGAAGATGGGCTTGTATATGAGCATGCTTCCAAGGATAAGCAATCAAGAGCAGTTAAGTTTTTGAACGAACAGCTTTTCGAAACTCCCAGTTGGATGATTGATGGAGCCATCCTTGGAAGGATTGAAGACTCAGGGAATGTGGACAGAATTCGATCGATGCAAGTACGGACATTGAATCGTCTACTTGCCAATGACCGCCTCATGCGAATGGTGGATAATGAGGCCATAAATGGATCAAATGCCTACACTGCCAGCACGCTCTTTAGTGATTTGAGAAAAGGAATTTGGTCTGAAATGAGCACAGGAAGGAAAATAGATACCTACCGACGCAATCTTCAAAAATCTCATATCGATCAATTAATTGAACTCATGAATGAAGGAAATGATGAGTACAAAAATTCGGATATTCCATCAATAGCCAGAGCCAATCTGGTGGCTCTTCAGTCAAGCATACGTAGCGGCATTGGAAGACAGACCGGAGTGGCTCGTGACCATTTAGCGGATTGCCAGGAGCGCATTAAGAAAGCTTTGGAGGACGACTAACACCTCGATTTCCTCTGTTAAAATCCCGGGCACATGCTCGGGATTTTTCATTTAAAATACCCCCTACCCTCGATCAACTCACGCACTCCCTCTGGCACCAGGTATTTTATCGACAGGTTTTGCCTGATCATATTGCGTAGATGAGTGGCCGAAATACCAATTTCTGGCGCGTCGATCTGAGTAACATTTGGATGATCCGTGAGCGCCGATTTTTCTGAATTGGGTCTAGGGTATACGAGTAGGCCATATCTCTCCAGAATGATTTCATAGTTCTTCCATTTCGGAAAAGAGGCCAGATTATCTTCTCCTATTATCAGCTTGAAATCATAGTCCGGGTACTGCTCCGAAAGATACGTCAGTGTATCAATCGTGTAGCTGGGTCTTGGCATGGAAAACTCAACATTAGAAGCGTGGAAATGATAATCATCGTGGATGGCCTCTCGAACCAAATCCAATCGATCGTGTTCTGAGAGCAGGTTTTTATTCTTCTTAAAAGGATTCTGCGGGGACACGATAAACCAAATTCTGTCTAGATCAGTCGACTCGTATATCACACTTGCGATAATCATGTGCCCTGCGTGAATGGGGTTGAACGAGCCGAAAAACAAGCCTACTTTCATGATCTTAAGAAATTTTCGACGGTTTCCTCCGCCTCCTGCAAGGCATGCTCTAAAGTGTCATTTACTATGACCTTGTCAAACTCCGCTTCAAATTTCATTTCAACGCTCGCCTTGTCCAATCTTTTTTGGAGGCTTTCTTTACTCTCCGTACCCCTTGCCTCCAGTCTTGTTCTAAGCGTATCCAAATCCTTGACTTTGATAAAAACAGCCAAAGCCTTCTCTCCAAAAATCTTTTTGAGATTGACTGCCCCGTAAACCTCCACATCAAAGACCACCACTTTGGATTCTGACCAAATGCGCTCAACTTCGGATTTCAGAGTGCCATACTTGGACCCTGAGTAGACCTCTTCCCATTCGATAAATTCATTCGATTCAATCTTCGCATTGAATACTTCAGGAGTGAGAAAATAATAGTCCTTTTTGTCTATTTCATAATATCGCTTCTCGCGTGTGGTCGCCGATACAGAGAAGCATAGCTCAGGGAATTGGGTAAGCAGGTGTCGAACAATAGTGGTCTTTCCCGATCCGGAAGGTGCAGAGAAAATGAGGGCTTTATCTGACATTATTGGTACTCTGAAGAATTTTGGCTTTTATGGAACTTGCCAATCCTTCCGGCAATGGCTTCTTCTCCAGCTTTTTCTTCAGTAGTGTTCTCACCTGCTGCTCAAGCTCGTATTCGCGCAAACAACAGCTACACTGCTCCAGGTGATCCAATAGGTACTGCTCATCCTCTGCTGAAGCTTCCTGATCCAGGATTTGCCTCACGATGTATAAGTACTTTTCTAAATCACTGCATTGACTACTCATCTTGCTGGATTGTTACGCAGCAAAGAAACACTATTTAGTAGCCCATATGTTCCGCATATCCCGATAATTTTTCCTTGATCAGGTTACGCGCTCTGTGTAGACGAGATCTTACGGTACCA
The DNA here is from genome assembly GCA_964406435.1 of uncultured Roseivirgaceae bacterium. Classification (GTDB taxonomy): domain Bacteria; phylum Bacteroidota; class Bacteroidia; order Cytophagales; family Cyclobacteriaceae; genus JAAEPI01. The sequence continues at coordinate 12,158 of CAYORY010000012.1, forward strand.
ATGGGGATATCCAAAATTTTGGCCATTTCCTCGTAAGTGAAGCCTTCAAGGTCACAAAGGATAATCACAGTCCGGAAGTCTACTGGTAGGGAGTTCAAAGCGATGGTCACTTCATCTCCCATCATATCTTTTACCGTCTCCACCCGCATATCGACGGTGTGGTTGGCATCCGTATCATCTGAGTTGTAATAATTCTCAACCTCTTGGTAATCTACCTTGGCCGGTTGCTTGCTCTTCTTGCGGTAGTCATTGATAAAACTGTTCTTCAATATACGGTAAAGCCATGCCTTGGCATTAGTGCCCTGCTGAAAAGACTTGACAAACCGATAAGCTTTCATGAAAGTCTCTTGCACAAGATCTTTCGCCTCATCTTCATCATAAGTCAATCGATAAGCAAAATTGTACATGGCATCAAGGTGCGGCATGAACTCACGATCAAAAATGCTGAGCTTTTGGCTGTCGGTATAATCGAATCGCTGTGGTTGCTTTAGTTCTTGTGTGGCTTCCATAATTTTTTCGTGTAGGTACATCTAAGTACGAATCGAAGATAAACAAGTTGCACCAATTGTCCAATTTTTATCAATGTAAAGTTGAACAAAAGAAAGTAGATGGATTTTGACTCTACTAACTGTCAACGAACATACAATTGGGCAAGAATTATCTGAAGTCGGGAGTCGGCGGGTATGGAATGACAGACTCGATGAGCAGCTCCACACCGCTGTTAGACAAAAGTGAGAGCGTAATTATAATAGCCCCGATTATGAGAGCCACCCCCACATTGTTTTCTTTGATTTCTTTGAATTCGTCAATCACAGTGAGTTTGGAGTACAGAAATGTACTTATCAGCCCAATCAAAATCGTGACCGAGTAGGCAATGGCGATATACACGGCTCCAGTTCCAAAATATCGAAGGGCCAGTTCAAAGTTATCGTTGGACTTCTCCAGCAGCCTAAACGAAGAAACCAAGGGCTGCAAGACACTGCTGGCCATAAGCCCAACAGAAATCATAATTGCCGAGGTGAAAATGCTGTAAGCCAAGTTGTACCTCTCGATTCCATAATACCGCTTGCCCACCCATTGCACTATTTTGAAGGTCAAGGCCAGAAGGAAAATCCCAATGGTAATGGCCGAGAAGATTTGAATAATCCCGAGTAGTGCTATTTCACGATTCATTTACAAGTGCGATTTCCCAGTAGTCAATATTGTTTGTGTCGGGTGGCAACATTCCCAGCGGCCAACCCGTGGCAGTCGTCTCCCAAAAATAGTATTTCTTACCTGCAAAAGACAGGTGATCTCCCTGAGCAGGCATGTTTAAAGCTATCATTGCATGCGCGTATTGGTTACTTACCACGATCATAGGGTCAAAATTCATTTTCTCCAACAACACGTATAACAAGACCGCTCTGGTATCACAATCGCCATACAAGGAGTGCACAAATTCGTACGGGCTGATGATGCCATAAGGAATTTCGCCCAGGCAAGGGGTGCCGTGAGTTTCGTATTCTGAGCATGGTACTGGCAAAACAAAACTGTAAGGAATATCCTGAACATACGAAACAGTGAGCCTTGCCAAGTCCAATCGAGAGAGACCATTGTGCAAAGCCACACTCATAAGCGAATCCGCAAGATAGTCCAGATTCACTCTGCCCTGCTCCACCAGATAAGCGTAGATGGTTCCCCAAAAATTGACCTCAGTGTACCTCACCCGCATTCCCCTCCTCACCTCTTTATCGCTTCTATTGACCGAATCAAGTGACTCATAGCCCATGCAAAAGGTCTCATTTCGCTCATACACGTACCATTCTCGCTGATGAGTTCGATCACCCGTCAATTCATCCTCTTTTAAAAACTCATCACAGACCGACCCTGCTTCATAATAGGATCGATCCTCATCGACTGATCCAGATTGTAAGAAGTTAATGATCACATTGATAGCAACCAGCACGACTACAAAAAATAGAAGGGATTGAAGACAGCCTTTCATCGGAGATTTGACTGGTCAAACTACACAAAAAACCAGAAATCAGTGACTGGTTCTTTTTCCCAATCCTTCAATAATTTTCTGATATTCTCCTTTTCGGTGGGAGAAGTAACAGCAATAAGAATCTGAGGATTTTCCATCGAAGAAATTTCATCACAATGCTGCATTCTGATACCGTAAACATCCTTACCTACTTTTCGCTCATTGTCACATACCCATCTCAAATCAGACTCATAATCTGTTATCAGCTTTACCAAATCCTTGCCGTTTCTTCCAGCTCCCCAAACAACAAGCGGTCGTATTTTATCTCTATCAATTTGATAGAAATAACGAAGCTTCATCTCGAAGTACCGATTGTCTTTATACTCGTCCCAGGTTCTGGAAATTCGATTTGATCGATCGCGCCAATGATGCAGGACCTTATCGATCCCGTGCACTTCCAGCCCGGCTTGATAGAAACGAAAACAGAGATCGTAATCTTCGGGATACACCTCCGGCTCAAACCCGCCAACCCTATCTAGGTCTTCCTTGTGGATGATCCAACAATGAGACGGAATCACACACTCTTGGTAAATCTGCTGGTAGTGAGAGTCGGTACGAGCGACTTCATTTAACCATTCTTCATATCTCCGAAAGCCTCCTCCAACCTCGCCATCATCCACAAAATGTTCTGTTCCTCCAGCGATGATATTACCCTTACCATATTTTAGCCACTCCTGCACCAAAACCTCAATTTTGTATGCTGGCATTCTATCATCTGAATCCATTCGATTGATGAGTTCACCTTTGACATGCTTGTACCCAAACTTTAAAGTTGGAATCAATTTGGGCCTGTCAGTATGAAAAACTCGCACTCGAGCATCCGTTCTGGCATATTCCATCAGAATATCCGGTGTGCGGTCAGCGGAGTGATCATTGATCGCTATTAGCTCCCAATTTTGATAAGTCTGCGCAAGAATGGAATCCAAGCATTCTGCAATGTATGGCTCTGTGTCTTTTGCGGCCATGATGATTGACACAAGTGGGGTATTCATTGAATCTTAAATTATTCATTTCAGTCAGGGATATTCATTTCCATAACTTTGCGGCGATGAAGACAAAAGAAGAAATAGTGGCTAATTGGCTGCCAAGATACACCGGACAAGAGTTAAAAGATTTTGGTGAATACATCCTTCTCACCAATTTCGGTAATTATGTGAAAACCTTTGCCGAGTGGCACGATGTTCCGGTCATCGGTCAGGACAAAGCGATGCAATGCGCCACTTCCGGTAACATCACGATCATCAACTTTGGGATGGGCTCGGCAAATGCCGCCACCATTATGGATCTTCTTTCCGCCATCGAGCCCAAGGCGGCATTGTTTCTAGGAAAATGTGGAGGTCTGAAAAAGAAAAATCAGGTGGGAGATCTGATCCTGCCAATCGCAGGAATAAGAGGCGAAGGAGCTTCGAGCGATTACATGCCTAAAGAAGTGCCGGCTCTCCCGTCATTTGCCCTTCAAAAAGCAATCTCAACAACCATTCGAGAACACGCGCTGGATTATTGGACCGGGACGGTCTTCACGACCAACCGTCGAGTATGGGAACACGATGAAAAATTCAAAAAGTACTTGAATAAAATACGTGCAATGGCCATAGACATGGAAACGGCAACCATTTTCACAGTGGCTTTTGTCAATGAAATTCCGGCAGGGGCACTCCTATTGGTCTCAGATATTCCGATGATCCCCGAGGGAGTGAAGACAGATGAGAGTGACAAAAAAGTGACTGCCCAGTATGTGGACAATCACTTGAAAATTGGTATTGATTCACTGAAACAGCTGATTAATCAGAGTCAGACAGTGAAGCATTTGAGGTTTTGAGGTAGTTGGACTTTAGTAGTTGGATATTAGACTAAATGTTAAGTCCAATTACCAACTACCAAAATCAAGTTTCCTACTTCCCAGCCTCGTATCTCTTGCTCACCTCATCCCAGTTAATCACATTGAAGAAAGCAGAAATGTAGTCTGGTCGTCGGTTTTGATAATTCAAATAATAGGCATGCTCCCACACATCTAATCCCAAAATTGGGGTACCACCGCACCCTGTGACCGGCATCAACGGATTGTCTTGATTCGCCGTAGAGCAAACCTCCACTTTGCCGCCGGCATGCACGCACAGCCAAGCCCATCCTGAGCCGAATCTTGTAGCAGCCGCTTTAGAAAACTCCTCCTTGAATCCTTCGAATGAACCACACGCTGCATTAATCGCATCGGCCAAAGCGCCCGACGGTTCGCCCCCGCCATTTGGGCTCATTACTGACCAGAAAAGCGAGTGGTTGTAATGTCCACCGCCATTATTTCTTACAGCGGCCACATCCGAATGATTTTGACATATTTCCTCAATGGATTTTCCTTCCATCTCCGTCCCGGCAATGGCATTGTTTAAGTTCGTCACGTACGCATTGTGGTGTTTCCCGTGATGGATCTCCATCGTACGAGCATCTATATTAGGTTCCAGCGCATTGTGCGCATAGGGTAACTGAGGTAATTCAAAAGCCATAAGTATTGGTTTATCGGTTAAAAAAATCTTTGCTAGAAGGATAACAAATTTAGAGGCAAAAAGGTCACTCTCTCATTTTCCTGAAAAATTCTTCAATAAGAATTTCCGCATGTGAGGCCAGCAGGCCAAATTCTACCTTGGTCTTAGGGTGCATTATTTTCTGGCTTGTCTGAGAGTAGCCGCGTTTTTCATCAGAGGCCGCATATACCACCCGACCTATCTGCGACCAGTACAGCGCCCCGCCGCACATGTTGCAAGGTTCCAGCGTAACATAAAGCGTACAATCGTTCAGGTACTTCGACCCTAAATAATTTTGCGCCGATGTAATGGCCAACATCTCGGCATGTGCCGTGATATCTTGCAATCGCTCTGTTTGATTATGCGCTTTGGCAATTATTCTTTTTTCACATACGATCACCGCCCCCACAGGAATTTCATTTTCTTCCAACGCCCGTTCCGCTTCATGGAGGGCCTGCTTCATGTAATACTCATCCGAATGAATCTGCAGCTCCATTATTTCCGCTTTTTACCTTGGGTAAAGGTGATGCTCTGCATGACTTCTGCTACCGGCTTTCGCCAATAATTCATTCGTGAAGCAGGTGATGTAAATCGAAAAATCAAGACGCCATTGTCCTGAATGGTGTACATAATGTAGGTGTAATCAGAGGATTTTCTTTCGGCAGCAAAGGCATTTGGTTCATCCACAATATCTCCCGAAAATTCAAAATAAATGTATGCTCGGCCATTGATCTCCTTGATCCCCTCATCGAGCATGTTTACCTGATCATACAGATTCAGAATATTCGCTTTGTAGAATTGGCTGAGCAACTTAGGATCGGCCTCACCCCATCGAAGCTGTGCATAGTTTACGGCCAAGTCGGTTTGTCCATCAGTGGTAATGAACATGGCCAGTGCCGGACTCGTGGACCGCTGCATGGCCGGATTCGCCCGGGTCAATTCGGCAGGAACCAGCATGGAGATTTCATCGCTAATTTCCTGAGTAATCAATTGCGGCTGTGCCAATGAAAACGCCGAGTTCAATAGAAACAAAAGGGTGAAATATTTCTTCATTTTTTCGAAAGAATCAAAGCTAAAACTATTTGTAAATTTGCCGCCTGCTTTGAGATTACATTGTGAGGATTTCAACTCACACTGTCTCAATCCAATAATCGTAAATCTAAAATCATAGATTCTCTTATGTACCGAACTCACACCTGTGGTGAATTAAGAAATGAACATGTAGGCACTAAAGTCTCCCTCTCAGGCTGGGTGCAAAAACTTCGTGATAAGGGCGGCATGGTGTGGATCGACCTTCGAGACCGATACGGAGTGACTCAGCTTATGTTTGGTGAGGGCGTGACCAATGCAGATGTCCTGGCCGCTTCCCGCAAAGTTGGTCGTGAATTCGTCCTTCAGGCCGAAGGAGTGGTCATCGAAAGGGAATCTAAGAATGATAAAATTCCAACTGGGCATATTGAGATTAAGGTCGAAAAATTGACCATTCTAAATAAGTCCGAAGTGCCTCCATTCTTGATCGAAGATGAGACTGATGGTGGTGAAGACCTTCGTATGAAGTATCGCTACCTCGATCTCAGAAGAAACCCTATTAGAAAAAATCTGGAGCTCAGACACAAACTGCTCCAAGCCACCCGAAGATTTCTTGATGGTCAGAATTTCATGGAGGTGGAAACCCCCTATCTGATCAAATCCACACCTGAAGGAGCCAGAGATTTCGTAGTGCCCAGCCGCATGAATGAGGGACAATTCTATGCGCTTCCGCAATCCCCTCAAACCTTCAAGCAATTGCTCATGGTCTCGGGATACGATCGCTATTTTCAGGTGGTTCGTTGCTTCCGTGACGAAGATTTGCGAGCCGATCGTCAGCCAGAGTTTACTCAAATCGACTGTGAAATGGCTTTCGTGGAGCAGGAAGATATCCTTAACATGTTCGAGAATTTCACAAAGAGCATTTACAAAGAAGTGAAAGGAATAGACCTGCCTGACTTCCAGCGAATGCCCTATGAGCAAGCCATGAAAAAGTATGGCTCTGACAAGCCGGACCTTAGGTTCGGGATGGAGTTCCACACATTAAACGACCTCACCCAAAGCAATGGATTCGTCGTTTTTGATTCCGCCGAACTAGTTGTTGGCATCAATGCCGAAGGTTGTGCCGAGTACACACGAAAACAACTAGACGAACTCACAGACTTTGTAAAGAAACCTCAGATAGGAGCCACAGGGTTGGTTTACCTCAAATGCAATGAGGACGGCACTTTCAAATCTTCAGTGGACAAGTTCTTTTCTCAAGACGACCTGAAGGCTTGGGCTGAGCGATGCGAGGCGAAAGCCGGTGATTTGATTTTGATCCTTGCAGGCAACACGGCCCCTACCAGAAAGGCCATGAATGAACTGAGACTTGAAATGGGCAACAGACTTGGACTAAGGTCTAAAGAGGCTGTGGCGCCCCTTTGGGTGGTAGACTTTCCATTGCTGGAGTGGGATGAAGAAACCGAGCGTTTTCATGCCATGCACCACCCATTCACCTCTCCCAAAATCGAAGACCTTGAAAAAATGGAATCTGACCCTGGGGCGGTAAGAGCAAACGCATATGACTTAGTGATTAACGGAGTAGAAGCTGGTGGTGGAAGTATTAGGATTCACGATCGTTCATTGCAAGAAAAAATGTTCAAACTTCTTGGGTTCAGTGATGAGGAGGCACGAGCCCAATTCGGCTTCTTGATGGATGCCTTTGAGTACGGCGCACCACCTCATGGAGGTATCGCCCTCGGATTTGATCGGCTATGTGCTATTCTCTCAGGGCAGGAAAGTATTCGCGATTTCATTGCCTTCCCGAAAAATAATAGTGGCAGGGATGTGATGATAGATTCGCCTTCTCCTATTTCGAGAGAACAACTCGATGAACTAGGCATCTCGCTTAAATAATCATTTGACGCAAAATTTATCTAAATTTCATCCTCAAATAAGCTAATCACGATGACTTCACGGTTTCTTA
>CAYORY010000013.1:0-19669 GCA_964406435.1 uncultured Roseivirgaceae bacterium
ATACAAAGGAGGTACGAACACCTAAAAACAAAGGAGTTCTTCGAAAGGAGCAGTTAGCTCAACTCCGGCGGAGGCGTATCTATCTCTCTAAACGAATCCGGAATGAAATCAAAATGACTAAACGCTGAAGCTATTCGGCTCGATAGCACGGCCCCATTGCAACTGAGTGCGGAGAGAATTTCATCGAAATCGAATGCCTCTTTCTCCTTCTCCTTTTTTTCCTCCCCTTCTTCTGCGGATTCTGCTAGTTCCATTGGGTCATGTGCCTGAACGCAAGGAATAAAAGTCTCTGTCAAAAACAACAGGGCAAAACTCAGACAGAACACCACTCTGATGATAGATAGTACCTGTTTCTTCTGCTGTTGCATCTTCATAGTAATAAGGCAAAGAAAGGGGAAACTATGTTAACATGGTTCATAGCCACCTCATCAGATTTCCCTTTATTTGATTTCAAAATATTTTGAAAATGAAACTACTACACTTTGCAGCCTTCTCTCTTTTAATGAACCTCGGATACAGCCAAGTTTCTATTGCAGGCAAAACCTGCGTTGGAACATGGAAGACGGTTGATGATGAAACAGGGCGAGTAAAATCTAAAGTCCAGATTGTGGAAAAAGGTGGAAAGTTCTTCGGCACGATCACCGAACTACTTGATCCTGAAACGCTCAAGGATAGCGGAGCTGATACATTCGAAGAGGTCACTTGCGACGACTGTCCTCAGGATAGAGGCAAAGACCAACCGGTTATTGGACTGACAATCATTTGGGACATGAAGCAGGAGTCCGATCGCTGGGCAGATGGCGAAATCATGGATCCTGAAAATGGAAAAATCTATGGGTGCTCCCTGTGGTTAGATGAAGACGACCCTAAAGGCAACACGCTCAAGGTTCGTGGCTGGTTGGCCTTTTTCTATCGTACCCAAACTTGGTACAGGGCGGATTAAACTCTGGCCAGAAGAAAAGAAATCAATAGGAGTTTAGAAAGGGCATAAAAAAAAGAGCCTTGATCTCCCCAGATCAAGGCCCAATAAACAACATTAACCCAAAAATAGCTGAAGGCATGGTATCGAACCATCATGTCCCCTACTGGTGACTTCAGTGTGAATTTGACAATACAAAGGTATATTTGCTTATATTCTGTTCATCAAACACCAGAATTATTTACAGATTTTGTATAAATCTGATGATCTGATGAAAAATACCTAACGCAAACCATTACGAAGCTGTGAAAAATTACGAAATCGACAATGTGGATCTCAAGATCCTCAACATACTGAAGGAAGATGCCAAAAAACCCTACACCGAGGTAGCCAAGAAAGTGTTTGTTTCTCCCGGGACCGTGCATGTCAGGATGAAAAAGATGGAGGAAATGGGTGTAGTCACCGGCACATCGCTGAAAGTTGATTATGCCAAACTAGGTTACGACATCACTTGCTTTCTCGGAATATTCCTTGAAAAAAGCTCGCTTTATGATGAAGTAGTAGAGAAACTCAAAGAAGTTGATGAGATTGTGACCATTCGCTACACCACGGGTAATTATAACATCTTCGCAAAAATTCACTGTAGAGATACAAGGCATTTAAGAGACATATTGCACGATAAAATCCAGCAAATCGATGGAATCGAAAGTACCGAGACCTTCATCTCTCTGGATACGAGCGTCAACAAACATCTCGACTTTAGCCAAACATAGTCAGCTCAGGAACTTATTCTTATTTAGAATTGATATAGATAAGAACTACCTTTGCGGCAATGAATGACGATCAGATTTTAGAGGAGTTTACCTCCAAAGAATATGAACACGGATGGTCCGTGGATTTTGAAACTGACGAGGCTCCAGAAGGCCTAAGCGAAGAAATTGTTCGCTTCATTTCTGCCAAAAAGAATGAGCCGGAATGGCTTCTCGAATGGCGTCTCAAGGCCTATAGGGGTTGGTTGGAAATGCAAGAACCGGATTGGGCCAATATTGGCTATCCTAAGATTGATTACCAATCAATAAAATATTATTCAGCACCCAAGCAGGAAAATAAGCCGAAAAGCCTGGCCGAGGTAGACCCTGAGTTACTGAAGACTTTTGAAAAACTGGGGATTTCTCTAACTGAGCAAGAACGCCTGACCGGCGTGGCGAATGTGGCTGTGGATGCAGTGATTGACTCTGTTTCTGTAGCCACAACGTTCAAAGATACGTTGGGCAAGCTTGGCATTATTTTCTGCTCATTCAGCGAAGCAGTAGAAAATCATCCCGAGCTAATTAAGAAATATTTGGGCTCGGTCGTTCCGATGAGGGACAACTACTTTGCGGCTCTTAACTCTGCCGTGTTCTCAGATGGCTCGTTCTGCTTCATTCCTAAGGGAGTTAGATGCCCAATGGAGCTATCTACTTATTTCCGGATCAATGCGGCCAACACTGGTCAGTTTGAAAGAACGCTAATTGTAGCAGAGGACGATTCCTATGTTAGCTATTTGGAAGGATGTACCGCCCCTATGCGCGATGAAAATCAGCTACATGCTGCGGTGGTCGAAATCTATGCCGCTAAGAATGCGGAAGTGAAATATTCCACCGTTCAAAATTGGTATCCTGGGGATAAGAATGGCAAGGGTGGCATTTACAACTTCGTAACAAAACGAGGAATTTGCGCAGGAGATTATTCCAAAATTTCGTGGACACAAGTGGAAACAGGGTCAGCTGTGACTTGGAAGTACCCTTCTTGTGTGCTCAAGGGCGATTGTTCGATCGGAGAATTCTATTCAGTCGCGGTGACCAACAACTACCAGCAAGCAGATACAGGATCTAAAATGATTCATATCGGAAAGAACACTCGATCAAGAATCGTGTCTAAAGGTATTTCGGCCGGCAAATCTCAGAACAGCTATAGAGGGCAAGTTCATATCATGAAACGCGCAGAAAATGCTCGTAATTTTTCCCAATGCGATTCCCTCCTTATGGGTGATCAATGTGGGGCTCATACATTCCCTTACATCGATGTTGAAAACAAATCTTCTCAGATCGAACACGAGGCTACCACATCAAAAATTGGTGAAGATCAGATTTTCTACTGTCAGCAAAGAGGGTTGGATGAGGAAAGTGCAGTGGCACTAATCGTCAATGGATTTGCCAAGGAAGTGATGAACAAACTCCCGATGGAATTTGCTGTGGAAGCTCAAAAACTTTTAGCGCTCACACTAGAAGGTAGCGTAGGATAAGACTCAATCAAGAACATGTTAAAGATCACAAACTTACACGCCTCAATTGAGGGAAAAAATATTCTAAACGGAATCAACCTAGAGGTAAAAGCTGGTGAAGTACACGCCATCATGGGACCAAATGGCTCAGGAAAAAGTACACTTGCTTCAGTTCTAGCAGGCAGAGAAGAGTATGAGGTCACCGAAGGATCAGTTGACTTTTTAGAGGAAGACATTCTAGAATTAGGCGCTGATGAACGAGCTAGAAAAGGCATTTTCCTGGCTTTTCAATACCCAGTTGAGATTCCTGGCGTAAGCACAACTAATTTCTTAAAGACAGCTTTGAATCAAATCAGGGACAGTCGTGGTGAAGAACCTCTCAACGCCGTGGATTTTCTTAAAATGATGAAAGAAAAGATGACTTGGGTAGAAATGGAGCAGAGTCTGCTGAGCCGTTCTTTGAACGAAGGATTCTCCGGTGGAGAAAAAAAGCGAAACGAAATATTCCAAATGGCGATGCTTGAGCCAAAGCTGGCCATCCTCGATGAGACCGATTCAGGACTAGACATAGACGCACTACGAATTGTTTCAAATGGTGTAAACAAATTGAAATCCCCTGACAATGCCACCATTGTAGTTACACACTATCAGCGCTTGCTGGACTACATCGTCCCTGATTTTGTTCATATTCTGTATCAAGGACGAATCGTTAAATCTGGAGACAAGGACTTAGCTCTGAAACTGGAGAAAGAAGGTTACGATTGGATCAAAGAAGAAGTAGCTGTTTGATGGAGTTAGTGAAAAACGATAGCATGGTAGCGCTGTTTGAAAAACAAAAAGTCGGACGTTTTGAAGCCATCAAGACGGAGGCATTCAACGCATTTCTAACCAAAGGTTGGCGAACCCGAAAGGATGAAGAATACAAATTCACTCCACTTGAGCAGCTACTAAAAAAGGGTTTTGATTTTGAAACAGCGTCTAACGATCTGAAATTAACTGCCGAAGAAGTCTCAAAGAAATTCTACCAAGTAGAAGGCCATCATTTGGTTTTCTTAAACGGGACATATCGAAAGGATCTTTCGCATCATTCGGTGAACGAAATTGATATTCAGGGATTCGATGAGCTTTCAGAAGACGAAGCGATGGCCATCATCAAAAAAACAAATGACCAGCGCGCTTCGGTTACCTTCAACAGAGCCTTTATTTCAAATGGATTGGTCATTCATGCAAAACATGCAACTCCTCTCCTGCCAATTTTTATTTATCATTTCAGGGGTGGAAAATCAAACTCAATCAGCTGTCCAGCGATAGACATTACGGCTGAACAAAACGCTCACTTGAGAATTTATGAGCGGACATTCTCATTTGGGGAAGTCAGTAATTTCGCCAGCCATGTGACCACAATTTCTGTGGCCAAACATGCGAGCGTCCGATACACAAAAATCCAGGATCACAAATCGACAGATTTCACACTGGACAATCTCTTTGTCAATCAGGCTGAGGAAAGTCATTTTTATGCGAATACATTTTCCCTCTCAGGTGCACTGATTCGAAATAATTTAGAAATCGCATTGAATGGCGAGCACTCTGAAGCGAACATGTACGGATTGTACTTACTTGATGGAAAAGCGCATGTAGACAACCATACTGTGGTCGATCACAAGTTCCCTCATTGTGATAGCAACGAAATGTACAAGGGCATTGTGGACGAAAACTCGACTGGTGTTTTCAACGGAAAAATCTTTGTGAGACAGCCGGCACAGAAAACAAATGCGTTTCAGGCAAACAATAACATTTCTCTCTCTGACTCAGCTACCATTCACACCAAGCCACAGCTCGAAATATGGGCCGACGATGTGAAATGCTCTCACGGATGTACCGTTGGTCAGCTGGACGAAGAAGCTCTTTTCTACCTACAATCAAGAGGAGTCAATAGAGCCGCTGCGTTGGCAATGCTCCTTAATGCCTTTGCGAAAGAGTCACTGAATCATGTACAGTTGGACTTGATCAATGAAGAAATCGTGTCGCTCATTCAGGAAAGATTAGGTGCATGAAAGATGTTGCGACCATAGATATTGAAAAAATAAGAAGCCAATTTCCGGTGCTTCATCAGCAAGTCAATGGTCATCAACTGGTCTATCTTGATAATGCCGCCTCATCGCAGAAACCACAATCGGTTATTGATGCGCTGGTTCATTATTATCAGCATGATCATTCCAATATTCATCGAGGACTTCACACATTGGCAGAGCGCGCCACTTCTGCTTACGAAGATGTGAGAAAGCAAGCAGCTCGATTCATCAATGCTGCAGAGGCTGAAGAAATCATTTTCACCCGGGGGACAACCGAGAGCATCAATCTGGTAGCTCAGTCATTCGGCAGGACTTTCATTAAAGAAGGAGATGAAATCATTCTCACTGAGTTGGAGCATCACTCCAACATTGTCCCTTGGCAGATGATCGCCGAGCAAAAAGGAGCACTTGTTAAAATCCTGCCTGTCCTTGACAATGGTGAGTTAGACGTTCAAAAACTGGATACTCTCCTTTCGGAAAAAACCAAAATTGTTGCCGTCAATTACATTTCTAATAGCCTCGGAACTATCAATCCTGTTGCTGAAATAATTCAAAAAGCACATAGAATTGGTGCGAAGGTTATGATCGATGCGGCTCAGGCAGCTCCTCATTTAAAAATTGATGTTCAGTTACTTGATGCCGACTTTTTGGCATTGTCCTCTCATAAAATGTACGGACCAACCGGCACGGGCATTTTGTATGGCAAGCGGGAATTACTTGAAGCCATGGAGCCCTATCAGGGTGGTGGCGAAATGATCAAAGAGGTACACTTTTCAGGCACTTCCTACAACGACATTCCCTACAAATTTGAAGCAGGCACACCAAACATTGCCGATGTTGTGGGTTTTGGAGCAGCTATTGAGTTTGTTGAAAAACTTGGTCAGGAAGCCATTGCCGACCATGAGCATGAATTGCTGGAACGTGCAATGGATGGTTTGTCAGGAATAGAAGGGTTTCGTGCGGTAGGAACTGCGGCTAACAAGGCCAGCGTCATTTCCTTCACCATAGACGGAATCCATCCATACGACTTGGGCATGTGGCTGGACGCCAAGGGCATTGCGGTAAGAACCGGGCATCATTGTACTCAGCCTTTGATGGAGCGAATGGGAATTGAAGGGACGGTTAGGGCTTCCTTCGCGGTATATAACACGGTCAAAGAAGTGGACTATTTCGTTTCTTCTTTGAAGGAAATAGTTAAGAAATTTGCGTGATGGCGATAGCGGATAAGCAAGCAAACTTGGTTGAAGAATTTCGGCTATTGGATGGTGACATGGAAATGACCCTGCACTACATCATGGAGTTGGGAAGTGAATTGCCACCAATGTCTGATGAGAAGAAAGTGGAAGATAACATTGTGAAAGGCTGTCAATCTAAGGTTTGGATGTCAGCAGAGCTTGTGGGAGACAAACTTCATTTTGAAGCTGATTCCAACACGGCTATCACCAAAGGACTCGTGAGTATGCTACTGAAGGTGGTGAACGATGAGCGACCGGACGATGTTCTTGCTACGGAAATTGACTTTCCGAGTAAGATTGGAATGAATAGATTCATAGGCACGCAGCGATCCAATGGATTTGCGGCTATGATGAAGCAAATAAAATATTACGCGTTGGCTTTAAGTCAGAAATAGAATGTCTGAAAAAATAGAGCAAAAAGATACGTTGGCATTGAAGGAAGATGTGGTCAGAGCTTTGAAAAAAGTGTACGATCCAGAAATCCCTGTGGACATTTATGAGCTGGGGTTGATCTACGAAATCAATATTTTCCCGGTGAATAATGTGCACGTGCTAATGACCCTGACATCTCCCTCGTGTCCTGCCGCAGAGCAAATTCCTGCTGAGGCCGAGCGATATGTCCGATCAGTGGAAGGAGTAAACGATGTGCATGTAGAATTGACTTTCGATCCCCCATATGCCACTGAGATGATGAGCGAAGAGGCCAAGCTCGAACTTGGATTTATGTAGGATTAGTCGGCAGTGATTAATCCATAGTTATTAGTTGAAGAGTAGTATTATTAAATAACAAAAAAATGTACCCAGCAGAATTAGTAATGCCAATGAAAACGGAGCTCACCAGCAATGGTTTCGAAGAACTCCTGACGGCAGAAGCAGTAGAAAATCATTTGACAGACCATAAGGGAACTTCACTCGTGGTGATCAACTCGGTGTGTGGCTGTGCAGCAGGTGCTGCTCGACCGGGAGTCGTTCATTCATTGAGGGTGAGTGACAAAAAGCCTGATCATTTGACCACAGTGTTTGCCGGATTCGATTCGGAAGCCGTACAAAAAATACGTGAAATGCACCAGCCGTATCCACCATCATCCCCATCTATTGCCTTGTTCAAGGATGGCGAATTGGTTCACTTTATTGAGAGACATCACATCGAAGGTAGAAATGCCCAGATGATCGCCGAGCACTTAGTGCAGGTGTACGAGGAGTTCTGCTAAGAAAATACCATAAAAAAAGAGGCTGTATCAAAAGTCCAAGCCTGTGTCAGGTTGAGTCTGTCGAAACCTATTTCTACTAAAGGAATACACATTTCGACAAGCTCATTTCGACAAGCTCATTTCGACAAGCTCAATGTGACATTGGGATAAAATCTTTGGCTGTTGATACAGCCTCTTCATTTTTGGTTAGTAATTGATCTTAAAGTAGTCTCTCAAGTAAGTTCGAGCCTGTTCATTCCCATTGTCCACGGCCTTTTTGAAATCACTGATCGTATAGTTCGTTTGCTGCTTTTGCCAGTAAGCATATCCCCGATTCAGATACGCTTGTCCAAGATCAGGCTTGTAAGTCATTCCACCGGTGATCGCCTTGGTAGCCGATGAAATAGTGGCATCCCAGTTACTCTGTATGCTGTAGATGTTACTTGCCCAAAGCCATCCGTCTGGCCATTCGGTCGGTTCTATTTCAGCAGCTTTTAGGAAATTAGACAAGGCTGGGGAGTAATTTTTCGCACCGTACTGTAGCATTCCCATCCAAAAATACCCCTCTCCTTTTTCAGGGTATTTTTCTACCAGCTCACTATAATGGCCAAAGCTCTTATTCGGATCAATTGTATAAAAAAGCTTTCCTAGATAAGATATGGCCGTGTAGTTATTTGGATCCAAATCCTTGGCCTTGAGCATGTCCTGATAGGAAGAATCTTCCTCCTGGTAAGTATCCAGCAGTATCTTTCCACGCAGTGCATACATAGCCGCTCGGGTAGCGTTTGGCACGCTCGTATCCCCAAATTTCATGGTCATTATATCTTCACCATTGGCAGCCTTGCTCCACGACCTTCCCGGTAACCGATCGATCGCTATGGACGCAAACTCCTTCGCCTTTTTGTTGTGCTTCCAGCCATAGTATTTGTTTGCCAAATAGAACGGAGGATAAGCTATTTGGTCGTCGGCTGCCGCTGCATTGCTGAAATGATAGTTGATCGAGTCCCAGCCTTGTTTCTTTATGACAGCCACATACCCTCTTATATAATGTGCCCTCCAATCCTTGGGATTCACCTCAAGTGCTCTGGAAGCATCATTCAAAGCCATCTCAACATATCCCTTCCCCTCGTTTTCCTCTCGCATTGATTCATTCATCAGAGCCTCACCTCTACCAGAAAGTGCATCCGCTAAATAAATATTCGAGTGCTCATCTTCTTTCCAGAGATCCACAGCTTTGCCATAATACTGAGCCATATCTGCCCAAGTTTTGGCATTGAAGCCCTTCTCGTAGCAATCATCATAATTTGCACAATCTATCTGCGCCAAGGCAACAAGCGGAAAACAGGCAAGAGCAAGAAAGAAAGTCTTCATTTCCTTTTTGCTCAAAATTAGAATCTGCATCAGATGATCTGCATCACCTCTAGTCGGTATTATACTATCCGTACTGGCACGTAGGTCAGTTTATAGGGGGCTGGGATGAATTGATTGTTTTGATCCAAAGTCTAGCAATTGAAGGACTCTAAGAAAATACTCTGGGTTATTGCGGGCATACTCATTGCCGCCGTGATTGTTGGTTTTAGTTGGAAAACACTGAAATCAGGTAATGCTTTTAATTTTCCAAATCGTGGGTAAAATTCAAAAGTTCGCTAATCAGACGAGCTTCTCAATATCCCTTATCAAAATCCTTCTTCTATCGAAGTTGATTAAGTTTTTTTCTCGCAGGTCATTCATTACAGTAGTCACTGTCTGACGAGAGGTTCCCGTAAGGCTGGCAATGTCCTTATGGGTTAGGTGATTTTTGATCATCAATTCGAATCCAACTTTCTGGCCCTTTTCCACGGCCATATCATGTAGAAATTCTACAATTCGGGAGCGGGCATCCTTGAATACCAAGGACTCAATTTTTCGCTCCATCTTTCTAAGCCTCCACCCTACAATCCGTAAGATTTTAAAAGCGAGCTCCTGATTGTCCTTCATTAGATTCTGAAGATCACCTATAGACATAGAACAAATTCGGGTGTCATTGTCCATCGCCACTGCAAAATCCTTCCGCACCGATTCTCCGGCCAGTGCCAGTTCCCCGAAAATTTCCCCGGTTGTAAGAATGGCTTTTACTATTTCCTTTTTTTCTTCTGTATACGTCCCGATTTTCACCCGACCATTTGAGATCATATAGATCATCTTGGAGGCCTCCTGGGGGAAATAAATGAACTCGTCCTTTTGATACACGGCAGGCACGTGCTGGTTCTCCATATCGGGTGTTTTCCTCGGACATAGAATATCAAACAGGTCTGTTTCTTCAAAGTACCAGAGTTGTCCGGGATCAGTCATGCTCATTGTGTTTTTACTAAATTGCCGTGTGTTTTCTACTCAACAGCTCTAGACAAAAATACCTCTAATTTGGTTCCTTATCAATGGACTACCTGACCATAAAAGCTCTGCATATCATTTTTGTCGTGACCTGGTTTGCAGGCCTCTTTTATATCGTGAGACTTTTCATCTACCAGACCGAAGCACTAGAAAAGCCAGGAGAAGAAAGAAAAATATTGATGCCTCAGCTCTCCCTCATGGCAAAGCGTCTGTGGTTGGGAATTACATGGCCATCAGCAATTATTACATTGATCATTGGGTTATCCTTACTTGTAAGTGAACCCAGTTGGCTGAAATTCCCCTTCATGCACATCAAACTTTCCTTCGTCCTACTGCTCTATGTTTACCATATCGTTTGCCACCTACTCTACCGAAAACTACAATCCGGACAAAAAAGCTGGCCCTCCAACCAACTACGGTTGTGGAACGAATTGGCCACACTCTTCTTGGTAGCAATCGTTTTTCTGATCGTGCTGAAAAATTCAGTCGACTGGTTGTTTGGCACGCTTGGCTTAGTGATTTTTGCGGCAGTACTGATGATAGCCATCAGATTGTATAAAAAATACAGATCATGAAATACATTTTCCCTGTCGGTATCATACTGGTTCTTCTAGGAATGGGGTGCGGAAAGGTCACTGACCATCATCAGCTTCCAATTCTGGGCAATACCATTTACGAGGAGAGTGACACTATCTATCATACGATCGGGAATTTCTCATTGGTAAATCAGGATTCCGCGGTGGTTACTCCCGCTACCTACTCAGGACAAATAACGATATCAGATTTTTTCTTTACTACATGCCCCACCATTTGCCCAAAGATGAAGGCACAGATGCTGCGGGTATATGAAACCATAAAAGACGACAAGGACGTGACCCTGGTCTCATATACCATAGATCCTCAGCACGACTCAGTGGCCGTGCTGAATCGGTTTGCTCAAAACCTTGGTGTAAAATCCAGCCACTGGCAATTCCTGACTGGAGAAAAAGACAGCATCTATGCCTTGGCTGAGACCTATCTGGTAATGGCCGATGAAGATCCGGGGGCTCCCGGAGGATTCGTCCACAGTGGCGCGTTCCTGCTGGTGGATAAGGAAAGAAGAGTCCGGGGATTTTATGACGGCACCATGCCCGATCAGGTTGACCTTTTGATAAATGATATAGATTTACTGAGAAAAGAATATGAATAAACTAGCCATACTCCTAACTGTCTTAGTCCTGGCCGCATGCGGGGGCAAAACCGAAAAATCTGCAGAAGAATCGACGCAAAATGTAGAAATGGATCGCAAGGACAAGCTCCGCCTGAAACAATATGTAGTGAAGGGTGGGGAACTCTACAATACCTACTGCTCGGCATGCCACCAAGCTACAGGCGAAGGATTGGCATCACTCTATCCGCCATTGAAGCAATCTGATTTTTTACTAGAAGACTTGGCAAGAGCTGCGTGTATCATCAAGAATGGCCAGACAGGGAGCATCACCGTAAATGGGGAAACCTATAACTCCATGATGCCAGGCTTAGGGCAACTGACCGATCTGGAAATAGCCGAAATTATCACGTACATCTCCAATTCATGGGGCAATGAGAAAGGCCTAAGTGGCGTGAAGGACGTGACCAAGTGGTTGGAGAAATGTGAATAATCTCCAAGGGACGAGCGTCACAGTCTATCAGTATCGACTCTGACGCTCGTTTATTTTTTCAAATTTTAGTTTATATTATAAACTTATTTATATTTGCTTCGTTAAGGCAAAGAAAAAATTAATAATCATGAGCGAAAAAGAACTTACGAGAGACGAGAGCCTACAGCTGATCACGGAGATGATCGGACAGGCCAAAAGAAACTTCGCCCGGGGCGGCAGTTTTTATTTTCTACTTTGGGGGTGGGTCGTGATGCTCGCTAACCTTGGGCACTACATCCTCGCCACCTTCACTAATTTTGAGCAGCCTCACATTGTGTGGGTGGCCACTATTCCTGCAGGGATCATTTCTGGAATTTACGGAGGAAGACAAAGCAGAATCGCGAAAGTAAAAAGTCATTTTGACAGAATGTATGCTTACATCTGGTTGGCTGTCTTCTGCTCGGTATTGATCATACTCTTCTTCATGGGTGATGTGAATTACAATGTAAATGCAATCATATTGGTCTTTGCGGGTCTTGGAACACTCCTATCCGGCCTCATGCTAAGATTTAGGCCATTGGTGCTGGGGGGACTTGCCCTTTGGGTGTCTAGTGTTGTGGCATTTAACCTGCCGGTGATCGACCAATATCTGGTTGGTACACTTGGAATCCTAGCAGGCTACTTGATCCCAGGATATTTACTTAAAAAAGCAGAAAATGCCTGATTTTCAGCAACTGGATCCTCTCCTCCACTCTCAACTTCGGTTGGCGATTATGTCGCTGCTCATTGGAGTGGACTCGGCAGAGTTTGTTTTTATCAAAGAAAAAACCGGAGCAACGGCGGGCAATCTGAGCGTGCAACTGGACAAACTATCCACGGCGGGATACATCAGTGTGATCAAGTCCTTCAAGGGAAAAAAACCATTGACGACCTGCAGCATAACTAAGATTGGCGTGAAAGCTTTCGAGGATTATGTGAACGCACTGAAAGGATACATCGAATAATTTTTTTTGAATTTTTAGTTTATATTATAAAGTAGTTTAGTAATGAAAAAAATAGTAACAATTGCTGGAGTGTTGATTGGCTCCTTGATCGTTGGGCAGGGAGTTGCTCAACCTTCACAATCACAATCAAAGGAAAAAATAAAGGCTCTGGAATTCATGGTTGGGGAATGGTCCGGAAGTGGCTGGATGATGACTCCTGACATGGGCAGAGTAGAATTTACGCAGAAGGAAGTCATAGCATTTGGACTGAATGGAGCCATTCTCCACATCGAAGGACAAGGTTGGAATCCTGAGGGGAAACTGGTACACAATGCACTGGCCGTGCTTTCCTATGACGGTCGTGAAGGAAAATACTTCATGAATTCCTTTCTCGAAGATGGAAAACAAGGAAAGGCGGAACTGGAATTACAGGAAGATGGTAAGGTCAAGTGGTGGTTCAGCCCGCAACCCGGACAACCAGCGGTCATCGAATACTTAATCACCATAGCTGATGATACCTGGACTGAGAAAGGACGCTACTCCCCAGACGGTCAGCAGTGGTTTCCATTTATTGAATTCACCTTAAAAAGAAAGTCATGAAAATTTTAATCACCTTAGGAATTATCCTTTCTTCCACCGTCTCCCTCTGCCAGGAGTTAGCCGAAATTCAGTACGAGGCATACCTGCGAGTGAGTAAGACACTTTGGGAAAAAAGTATCTCCATTGCAGAAAAAGAGCATGGCACCAAGAGCTTCGAACGGGCAACAGCCATCTACGGTCTACTGAACAGCACCATGGCATCCAAGGACGAAGACACCTTTGATAAATATGTTGATACCGCCTCTGATTTACTCAAAGACTTAATCGAAAGCCAACCTAACTGGGGAGAGCCCAAAGCGGTATTGTCGGCGATCTATGGTCTGCGCATAGCCTACTCACCATGGAAAGGGATGCTGTATGGGTCGAAAAGTGGAGCATTGGTGGAAGAAGCCTATAAACTCCAACCTGAATCAGCACTAGTGCAAAAATTGTACGCCAGTTCGAAACTCTACACACCCGAAATGTTTGGCGGTGATGTGCAGGAGGCGAGGGAAGCATTTAAAAAAGCCATCGAATTATTCGAAGCGTCCGGAGATACTCAAAACTGGCTATATCTGGATACCCTGATTGGTCTTGGGTTTGCTCATCAGGAGTTGGACAATATGGAGGCGTCAAAAAAAGCATTTGAGAAAGCGCTGCAATTCGAACCTGAGTTTGGCTGGGCTAAGTCACTTCTTTCCCAAATGAAATGAGACTCTTTGGGATATTTTGTCTCCTATCCTGTTCGATCCTTGCTGTCGCGCAAACTCAGCTTGAAGCAAGAATAGTCGACGCAGAAACTAAGGAGGGCTTAGTGGGTGCGCATGTCTACCTTCTGAAAAATTGGAAGGTAGGCGCCACCACAAACCTTACTGGAAATTTCGTCCTTGAGATACAACCTCAGGATCAAAAGGACTCTTTGATTGTGACCTATCTGGGATACGAAGAACTACTATTACCGGTCGCCGAACTTCCGTCTGTCATCTTGCTGAATTCATCGCTGCAGTCCATAGAAGAACTCGTGGTTTTTTCCACGCCACTTATCGCCGAGGAATTCAAGTTTGTGAAAATCGACAAACTGGATATATATACCAATCCTGCCGCCAAGGCCGATCCAATTCTGGCTATGAACTCTTTGCCTGCAGCTACTACCCTTGATGAATCGGCCAACATAAGCCTAAGGGGTAGTAGTCCGATCGAAACTGGCGTGTTCTTAAACAATGTGCCCCTTTATGATGCGGTGCGCTATTCCCAACTCAATGGAATCGGGACGTTCAGCATTTTCAATACCTCTATCGTAAAAAATGTGACGCTCTTTCCAGGCAATCCACCCCTCGAATACGGCAATGCCACGTCCGGCATCATTTCGTTGGAGACGGATGACACCATAGTGAAGGGCACCTCGCAATCGGTGATGCTTAGTTTGGCCAATTTGAGCTATTCCAGAGATCAAAAGTTGAGTGCCCATCAAAGCATCAAGTTATTCTCCAATTGGCAACCATCGGCGGCCATCAAAGCACTGAACCAGGAATCGCTGGAAGACATTCTGGATTTTAACTCTGCGGATATTGGAGCTTATTGGTACGGAGAAAAAGCCAATTGGAAATGGAAGGTTTTTAACTATTCGCTCACTGAATCCTACGCATACAATTATCAACATCCCAGCTTCAACGGCACGTTTCATCAAAACAAAAATCGAAGTTTCACTACGGCCGCCATTGACCGAAAGCTGAATACCGGCAGTCTGCAGTTCAATTCAGCATTGAGTTATTCGAAGGGAAAATACAAATACTCTAACGCCGGTTTTGGGGTGACGAAGTTTGATTACTTCGTTGGATCCAATTACTTACTCAATCAAGGATCATTTTCGTTCAAAACCGGAATCAGTTTGGACAACCGTCGTTCGTCGGTTGCAGGGGATTTCCACGAATTTCCTTACGCACAAAACACCAACCACCCGACCGTAAATATCTCGGGCACCACTCAGAGCACATCAGCAGAGACCTTTGCTTACCTCAAATATTTTCTTGGCGAGTACATTGCCTTGGGCGCAGGTGCACGGAGCAACATTCCACAACAAAATCAAAAACATCACCTGGCCAGGCAACTCAATGTATCCTACTCAAAAAATGAATGGTCGATAATCATTGGTGCCGGTTCGTACTTTAAAAATGGGCTGCAAGAAAACACCGGAGAAGAAGTGGCAATTGCAAGTGAGCAGGTGTCTGTGGACGTGAAACATGATGGACAAAGCGTATCGACAAGCCTCTCCTTATTTGCTAAATCGTCAGACATCAATGCTTCCAAAGAAACCACTAAAGGCGCTGAAATATTCGCCAGCTGGCAGGTCACTCCCAAACTTTTTACTTCGAGTTCTTTCACTTTTGTAGATGCTCAGGCAGACGAAGGTTTGCAGCCATATGATCTGAACTACTTCGTGAAAAGCAACCTCTCCTACTCGCCCAATTCATTTTGGACTTTAGAATCCACGCTTTTGGCTCGTCAGGGGGTGCGAAGCAGTGTAGTTTCAGGAGCTACCTTCGACAGCAGCCTGAATGTGTTCGTGCCTACGGACTTTAGATCCGACAGGCTCCCTTCCTATTTCAATCTGAGCCTTTCGCTGAGCCGGTACTTCATACTTTCGGATGAGACAAGTCTCATTGCTTTTGCGAGCCTGTCGAATGTAACGAATCACCAAAACGTCAGGGATCTTCTTTATAGCGTGGATTATACCGATTCATCTCCGGCCCTTTTCGCTCAAAGAACAGGATACTTCGGCATTGTGATTAGCTTTTAGAATTGCTAACTTCCTCCCAAAACTGACCTTTAGCGGATTGTAGAATGGCTGAACTAAAAACAAAACCCAACGACGCGAGTGTTGTCGATTTTCTGGATACCATAGAGGACGAAACGAAGCGTGACGACTCCTACGAAATCATGAACATGATGCAGGAAGTCACCGGCGACCAACCAAAAATGTGGGGAGGTGCCATCATCGGCTATGGGACATACCATTACAAATATGCCTCAGGCCGTGAAGGAGACTGGATGAAAATTGGCTTTTCACCCCGCAAGCAGAACATCAGCATCTACCTGATGGCAGGTGTGGAACAACACCCCGAGTTGCTCGAAAAGGTGGGCAAATTCAAAAACGGAAAATCCTGTTTTTATATCAAGAAGCTGGATGATGTGGACAGAGACGTACTTCGACAACTCATGGTAGCTTCTCTCAAACGAATCGAGGAAATCTACGGACCAAATGGTACCGGACACTTCTAGCCCTTGTCCTTTTCTACCAGGACCCTGGTCTGTGGCAAACTTTCCGGGTACTCTTCCTGCAAGAACGTAATTAACCCTTCCCTCACATTGCATTTCAGGTCCCAGGAATGGGAGGCATTCTTGGAGGACATGGTCGCCCGCACGGTGATGGTCGTCTCGGTAGTGTCCACCACCTGAAGCCCCGCCACATTCCCATCCCACAGCTCATCTTCCTTGAGAATTTGCAAGAGTTTTTCCCGCATTTTGGCGATTGGGGCGCGGTGATCCAATTGTATTTTCACCGTACCAATGATCTCCGCCTTGGCTCTGGTCCAATTCTGAAATGGCTGCTCCACGAAATAGGTAATAGGCAAAATCAGCCTTCTCCAGTCCCAAATTCTCACCACCACGTAGGTGAGGTTTATCTCCTCGATCCAGCCCCACTCGCCTTCCACCACCACGGCATCATTAATTCTGATGGGCTGAGTGAATGCAATCTGAATACCTGCAAGCAAATTGGCAATGGACTTTTGTGCTGCAAAACCTACAATCACCGAGACGATTCCTGCGGAAGTGAGCAATCCTGCCCCGTATTTTCTACCTTCTTCAAAACTCAAAAGAATCACAGCGATAGCAACGGTCACGATCAGGCCATTGATCCCTCTTTTGATAAAATTTATCTGGGTGATAATCTTGCGCTCCGATCTGTTGTCTTCCTTGTCTAGGTCCAGATTTCCATACACCACATCTTGCAGTACCCGATTCACCCGAATGAGCAGGTAGCTGAGCGACACGATGAAGGCTATCCTTATTGCTATTAACAATTGGGGCATTTGATCTTCGGGCAGATTGAGCTTAGCAAAATAGGCAGCCAATACAGGAATGAATACAAACTGCGCACCCGAGCATCGCTTAACATAGTATGTCCAAAATGAATTATTGGGCCGCCTACCAACTATACCGAGCACTTTCATCAAAATCCAGGAAAGTACAATTCCACCCAAAAGCATTGAAACAATGAACTCGGGTTGTTGATGATCAAGGAAATCTACTAACCAGTCTGGCATATTCATGATTCTTTCGGCAAAAGTAAGGCGCTTAGATGAGCACTTCTAATAGGCGCCCCACACCTTTCTGAGAATCCATTCGGCACATAGAAGAGAGACAATCAAAATCAACATCCAGGCGGCATTGATCAAAGGCTGCCTGACATTGTCGGTATGAATAATGCCCTGAAAGCCGGTATCCATCAGTCTTTGTTGGAGTGCATCCATGTCGGCATAATGAAAATATTCCCCACCTGATTTTTCAGCCACCCTTCTGAGCAGGTCATGGTCGGCAGTGAGCTCTCGCTGCTCCAGTTGAAGCGCATTGACCAAAAACTCGCCTTTATCTCGAAGTGTCTTATCCCCCACCTGCGTTCTGGCATTGTATGAATAAGTGCCCGGCGCAAACGGCGTGGTGCTGGCCAGATCACTCTCCACCCCGTACACAAATTCAAATAATTGGCTGGACTCATTTTCATCCACGATCTCAATGGAATACGGCTGCCCCTCAATTGGTTCAAATATGTCGTTGTAGATTTCTACATCAAAGGTCACTACTTCACCTTGCGTGAACACATCCCTTGACCGATCGACTCGAAACTGTTTTTTAGTGTCATTGATGCTGAGAAACTGCACCAGCTTCTGCACCAGCTCTGTAAAAAGCTCAGCCTCCTCATGACGTGCAGATTCTTGCAGTTTCCATTGCCAAATTCCCAATCCTACTGAAAGAACTTGTCTTCTGGTGCCATCATCATATACCGCGATCAAAGGCTTGTCTGTGACCACCGATCCTACTTTCTGATAGAGGAGCACTTCGTAGGGGCCGGCCATTTCATATGTACCAAAAGGTGCCCGAATTGGAGGATAATCTCTCAGCTTGCCGGGTTCACGCTGCAGATTAAATTTTGAGAAAGTCGGATTTAGCGAGGGGGTCACATTATCAGGAGCACCTTCAGGGGTGAAATTCAAAAAGGGAACTGATGACAGGTGCTGACCCGACATGCTGGAATTGATCACCCAATTTCCTGAATTTCCGGGAAGTGCCGACACGCCATCAAACAAAATTTGAACGTCAAACTGCTTATTCTCTGGTGGCTGATTAATGCCTTGAATATTCAGCACCACCTCATAATTGCCCGTGACCTCCAGCGCAGATCGAATGGCTCTCATGTCGGGGTGTGGAGAAAGTCCTGAGATTAGTACCCGTTTCTTACTCTCCAATATCTCAATAAAAAGTTCGTGTGTGTTATTTTCAAAAGTGATCTCCCCCTCAAACTTCGTCACCGAGATGGTGTAATGCCTCAATCCGGCTTCAGAGGCGGTTGCGAAGAAAGTAAATTCATTACCAGAAGCGCTTATCTCAGCAGTCTGTGACTCAATCAAATTGCCCGACTCTGTAATTCGAATCTCGGCTTGTTTGCCTACAAAACCCTCCCCTTCTATCTCCACCAGTATCGGGAATTCATTGCCTCGGTAGGCCACCCTGTTAGAGCGCACATTGGTGATGGCTACATCGCGCTGGGGAATGGTGTCACCCAAGCCGAGCGTATAAACCGGATATTGGAAAGTTTTGAAGGCTGGCGATGATCCTCGGTTGAAAATGCCATCGGTTGCAAGCACTACAGCAGAGAGGTTCTTATTTGAAAACTGATCTTCAATTTTTCTGAAAAAATGGTAGTAGTTCGTAGAAGGATCCTTGAAATCAATGGAATCTTCTTCCCCTTCCAAAGTGAAAAATTCTACAGAGTAATCATTTTCATCGATTAGCTCTTCTCGCAACGATTCCATTCCATTGACCAACACCTTGAGCTCCTGCTCACTATGAATCGTGGATACTGAAGAAGAGTTATCAATGCCAATCACAATGATAGGCCGCTCAATTTCGTTCGTTACTTTTCGGATGAGTGGTTCAAGGAAAAGCAGGAGAATTAGAAAAATGGCAGAAAACCGCAGGAAACCGAGCAGTAAATTTTTGTTCTTATTCCAAGGCATACCCTTCTTGGTATAGAGCAAATAAGCCATACCAGCAGCTAGCATCATGGCAGGCAGCATCCACCAGGCGGGCAGTGTAAAATCGAGAACGTTTCTATCCATAAATAAAAAGAGCCGCTGACTTAAACGGCTCCTTTGATGAT
>CAYORY010000014.1:0-19524 GCA_964406435.1 uncultured Roseivirgaceae bacterium
TCTGCGTGAAGCACGACTGGGAGCTTATCTACCTGACGGTGGAGAAGGAAGTGCCAGGGAGTTTTGCGGTGAGGGGGATGGTGTAGAAGGTCGTACAAACATCACGGACACAGGATTTTCACCAACCCTTATTAGTTAAATATCATATCTACTAAGAAACCGCTTGACCTCACTTGTTTTCTCAAAATCAGAATCCTGAAGCAATTTCAAATACTCTTTGAGAACTGTAGACATGGTTGATTTGGGGTACATTTCAATGGCATATTCATACGCTTCTAGAAAGTACTGATCCATTCCTCCATCGTATTCAAATGCCGGTGTATTGTCAAGGCCATTTAGCAGAACATAGATGTATACTTCTATTCTTCCCATGACATAATCAGACATGACAAAATTTGGGTTTTCCTTATTGAAGTCCTCCCAATAGGCCAAGCGGTCAACCACATCATCTACTCGAACAGCCAAACCCCCATCTTCTGAAAGAGGATAATTGACCTCCATGGAATAGGAGTGAAAAAACCCTTTCATTCTTTCAGTGAAAAAGTTTCCAAGCCTACGGCTTACGTAATCTGTATTTTGCTCGATTGAAATGCTTCCCTCCGAGTATCGCAACTGCATCCCTAATTCTTCCAAACGCTGCTTAAACCTGATTGCATTGGAACTATACTTTGTGTCTGTATAGGCCAACTCTTCATAAACTTCAAAGTCTTCATCTTCGAACAAAATATCATTAAGTTGGTCTATTGTTTCGACGTATAGATCTAAGAACTCGGCAAACTTTTCATCAGACAAGCCACCGTTTTTCTCGGAGAATTGAATCAGCTGGTCAATACTATTGGATGGGCGATTCCATAGCCCCGGGTTCTTTGTAAAAATTGATGGTACTCTCCCATTTTCCATATACTCAACAATAGCCGTAGGATTTGGGATTACAATGTCTTCTACAAGCTTCGGTTGCTCCATCCCATTAAACAAGATGTAGTCCCAGCATAACCCAGGTTTCCTCCCTTCCTTTTCTAAATCAATGAGCATCTCTGACTCATTCCATACAAACCTTAGAAATCTTTCATCAGGCCGCACAACCTGATACGGTAGGCTATCTAGCATCTCTCCAAATTGGAAACTGTACCAATTGTTGTCATCGGCAACTATGTAGAAATCTTCCTCACCATATTCGGATTTCATGTATTCAATCTGTCGATCTGAAACTCCAATTGCGACAATTGTACCTTCAGTAATTTCAAGAACTTCCACGGAATCAGGCGCTGAACTGATTTGATAGTCCGCCAAAGAGAGGTTGTATGATTCTATTTGTTCAAACGCTGCAATATTCTCTGGGATTGATTCAACTGGGATTCCGGTTGAAACCTTATCAGATTCTCTAGATTCCTTCTCCCGCTCATTGGATTTAGACTGGCAACCTGCCAATAAGAATGAAACCAGAAGGAAGATTATTTGTGATTTACTCAATCGCTAGAAGGTTATGAACTAAGATATTGATTCTGAAATCATTGTTAATAAAAG
Source organism: uncultured Roseivirgaceae bacterium (assembly GCA_964406435.1). Classification (GTDB taxonomy): domain Bacteria; phylum Bacteroidota; class Bacteroidia; order Cytophagales; family Cyclobacteriaceae; genus JAAEPI01. The sequence goes on from CAYORY010000014.1 coordinate 1,525, forward strand.
GATGGAAAAGTGCTAAGGCGAATACTTGCCTTGCCTGTTTCTACTTAAAGTGATTTTAGTTGTGTTTCCAGAGCATCAATTTCCATTTGGGTCTTTTGGAAAGATTCTACGGCTGAGTTCACCTGATTCAATCTTGTTTCTTCTTGTAGTCTTAAATAGTCACTGTACAGTTGAGCGACCTCAAGTGCCTGACTGTTCTTGATGGATTCTAAATCGTCAATACGCTTTATAAGTTTGTCTTTATCCGTCATTACTTCATTGTTTACTTATAGGACTGCCTACGAACCAAAAGTAATTACTTTGCATTGATACGGTTGACAATAGTCAGCAGCAGCGGCAAGATTATTTGCAATATTGTCAGTGATTGAATCTTTAATAATTCCTGGCTGTACCAGGAAGATTGAATATTCCTGCAATTTTTCATCATTTTCGGATAGGAGATTGAGCAAGTCTTCACTATTGTCTCTTTTCCATTTCCGATCGTATACTAGATTTTCTCTATGCACTACATGATCTAAAATTCGCTCTGGATTGAGGTATCTGACTGATCTCACAACTTGGCTACTCACTTCATACACATCATCAACCGTATTTCCTCCCACAGACTTTGTTGCTTTTACATGATAGAAATGAATAAGCAGTTTCTCTTCATCAACCTTCAGACAAATAAAATCGGCTGCCTCTCCCCTTCTATGGTCATAAAAAACGTAATCGTATCCCAGAGACGGGATAAATGAGTCATTTAAAAAATCATGTATGGATACCTTACCTTTCTCAGCATCTTTGAACTCTGATGAAACATCAACACCCAAATTTTCCCAGTCAATTTGGGTTACAGATTCTATATCAAACGCTATATCAACTATTCTTTCATGGTAATCATGTAGTTGAAGCATAGAAAAGTCGTGAAAAACAAAATAGATTGGATAATTATTGAGAAAATCCTCTAAACTCATTCGTGAAAATTCCGAAGTGCCAACATCTAAGACGGCTTCAGTTTCGCCAACATAAGTAAAGTATTTGTTCGTAGTAAAGGAAAACTCAAACTCAAATGACATTTCATTTAAAAGAATCATGAACCTAATACCATCGTTATTTGAAGCTACACGATCTATTTCGAATTCTAGATCATAAAAATCTAATTCTGTTTCCTCATCCAGCACAAATATTTTATAGTGTTCCTTATACACCAATTCATCAAGCCTTACAGTTATCGGAATCATGCTTTCAGGGATAGAATCTACATCCTTAGGCATACTTAAGTAGTCAATCTCCGTTCCAGTTCGAACCTCTTTTTGGCTAGCAATCAAATCCGACATTGATTTTAACCATTTCAGAAATCCACTAATGGTTGATGATTGGTTACTCCAAACCTTTGAGGCACTACTTAACCCTATGGTTGATATCTTACCGTTACTAGTCCCTTTTGCAAAAAAGTGACCTCTACGATAATTAAGTTTATCAGATTTTTTTATCGATTTATGTGCTCTACTTCCCGAGAATATCTTGTAAGATTCGTCAGTATTATTTGCGCTTGTATTTTTTACTCCAACATTGAAAAATTCAATATTGTCTAAGGCCAGAAGAACTTTATTTACTCTGTTTGTAGGAACTAATTTTGGTTTTTCTCCGGTCAACTGTACTCCAATCGAGTTGTAAAAATCGTTGGTACGGATTTCAGAATTTATGAAGAGTAAATCATTTTCCTCATCGTAATAAACTACAGTTAGATAATACTTTAAGGAATCAAACTGATTAGTATCTGACCATCTTGGGGAAATTGATTCTCCTGCAATGAGAATAATGCAGCCCTTATCCTCATTTACATCCTTACGCAACACTCTTAGATTAAATTCATCTAAGCTTATCTCAGCATCGAAATCTACAGCTGATTTAGGTCTCAAAATTTTAACATGAAAATACGGCTTTAGTGAAAACAGAGATATTTCCTTCAAGGTTTGGTCAGAAACAAATTCTGTACTGAAATTTTCAATTGTTTGTCTGTTTTCAATTTCATCTGAAATTCTGTTTTCACTCAGATTAGTTATCAGTTCTTGCCATTCGGAATCCTCTTTATAAATACGTTCAGCTTCAACTTCAATGTCATTCGGGATAGCTATAAATTTTGCTTCATCAACATTTGATCCCTTACGTGAAAATCGTCCAATAAATTGAAGGGTTACTTCTAATGACTTATGGGGCGCGTGAATCGCTGCTATTTTTAGATTTGGAAAATCATATCCTTCACCCAACATATCCACGCAAATAATCCCATCGATTTCAAGCTTTCTAAGTTTAACAAGGCTCCTTTTAATATCTAAATATGATTGATCGCTATTAACTAATTCCAGCGATAGATTCGTCTCCTCGCTGTAAATTTTAACTAGTTCGTTTGCTTTAGTTTTTGTACTGGTTCTTACCATTAAGACATGGTCCAAATTTCTGGATCTGTCAGCTCGCAACACTTCTTGAGCCTTTATCGCTATGTGCTTATCTTCAGCGTTTCTTGTGACTACAGGCTCAAATTTAATTTTCCCAAAATCTCCGTCATCAAAAGCTTTAGAAAGAGGGTATGAGTAAATTATAGTTCCTGGAATGATTTTCTTATCCCGCCTGAAAGGTGTGGCACTAAAAAGTATTTTTTTAGCATTCTCAAATGAATTTAGAATTCCTGCCCATGTTTTGGCTGTACTGTGATGAGCCTCATCTATCAAAATCAAATCAAAAAAATCGGAACTTGGGGAGACTACTCCTTCAATTTCAGGACTGACACAATTAGGTGTGCTAACAATACAGTCAAATCCATACAAGGCATTCCATTGTTCAATTGATGTGATTTTAGTATCCTGCTCCTTTACCTTGGGAGCAGTTAAATTATTTGGCAAAACATTTAATCGCTTGAGAGTCTTCAGTTCTTTAAGGTCATCTGAGATTTGATATCTCACCAATCTACTAGGTGTGATTATTAATACTCTTTTTGCTGTCAGAACATAGCAAGCCATCATCAAAACAGCTGTCTTACCAGTTCCTGTAGGCATTGATATAATTGCATTCCTATCTGAAGTTGTAAAGTGACTAGCAATGCTGTGAATTGCGCCAATCTGAGAATTTCTTAAACCAGCAGTATTCCCGTCTGACAAGGGATATGATAACCTATTATAATTTGATTTGAAGTAAGTCATCTTGGAATTTCATTTAAATTAATATTTCACAACTGAATAGTTTGGATTCGGTTTGAGATTCCAATGCTCAGCATTACGAACAGAGTAAAAAGAAAGAAGCCAGTATTAAGCAAAGATTGATTGGTTGTTAGAATCTCCAGCTTTTGCCCGAGATTTTCTAACTGCCTTAATTGTTCAGTCAGAATACTTGAAAAGCCTATGTAGGACATGAAGATTGCAACAACCATTACATCTGCCATGGACCATTTTCCTGATTTTAGGACAAAGAATTTCACCAATTTATTTTCAAGTATTTCCTGTTTTCCTGATGCAGCAAACGTGAGGATCAATTTGGTGACGGGAAAAAGAACACTAAAGGTCAAAACAAGAAACCCCACAATAAGAATGTCGATTTTTCCCTGAGAGATCATCAACCAAACAACCTCTAAAATGCTTTTGCTTTTGAAGTAGATAACCTGATCGCTAAAGGAAACAGGCTCACCTAAAACATGAAATTTAAACTCTGAAACTCGAGCATCAATGTCTATCATTGGAAGCAATAATGCTGCGAAAAGTACAAACGCTGCGAGTAAGCAGATCGCCTTCAGGTCAAACGAACTGAAACCATTATAAAGTAATAGCCAAACGAATAAGGCTGCTATCAGTCCGTAAATAATCCACTTAAAGAGAGCAATTGAATCATTGGCGTTTATTTGAAGCTCATTAATTGTAGTTTTAGCCTCGTCTATTTCCATTATCTCATATTTTGCCAGTATTCTATCTAGTACTGTGTAATCCACATCAGAAAAAGTATTATCGGCATACTGGTTAATCATTTCCTCGGAAAACAACTTCAGCCTTTCTCGTGTCTCAGGTTCTTCCATTTGATAAATGATACTTTCGGTCATCCTGGGAATGTCTTTTCTAAGTCTTCCGAAACCATTGGTTATTCCTGCGAAGAGCGCTTTTCCTGAGAAGAACTTTTGAGACTCAGCTTCATAAAAATCTTCTTCATAGTTATTAATCGCCTCATGAAGGAACACGCTAATCTTATCCCTTAAAACTTCCTTATTTTCTTCAGTCAATTGGAACTCCTCGATTTTGCTTTGAACGATTTCTGTAACAATTACTTTCCATCGATCGACATTGAACATGCCGTACTTAGCTTTTGACACTTCAACAAAATCAGACTTCAATTCGCGGATTTGAAATTCTACCGTAGTAATCCAGAAAAGACTTACTGAAATTGTAAGGACAAAAGCTAAGACGATGGATGTTTGTAGAATTCTCATAAGTATTTGATTCCTGCATAAAGATAATAATCAGTCCTACCGTTTCCGCACACATTTGCAACCCATTTTCTCCTAGTACTCCCAAGATTCAAAAGAGTGCTCAGATTCTACAAGGATTTGAAGATTGTCATTAGGATTGTCAAATTAAGCCCGTCCAAGAAACTACTAGTGAAATTTCAGTTTATGCATGAGTGTATTTTATGCTCAGATTTCGACTATAACATTTGCCTATGTTTTGCCAAATACATTTTATTCCCTTCAGAAAGATTATTGATTCTCTCCTTCCCAGAAATCCCTAAGCTTTGGAGCTCACCCTTATCATATTTATCCAGCAGAATGATCTTACCCGTGTTCTCAAAACTGATCAAATGTTTATCAAATAATGCATCAAAATCAGGAGACAATAGAATTCCATTATCCACATCCAATCGCTGATCATCAGTTGAATCTTTCCAAGGGTGAATATGTGATGCAATCAAAATACGAGTATCACCATATCCTGAAGCAGCGCATCTATATGACCACCTGTGCAAGATGCTTTTTCGATAGGCGCCTTGTCCAACTCTGGATGTAACTAAGCCACTCCTTTCGGTAGAGTTTGGCTTCTTATCCTTGCGGTAGTCTTCTTCTGGTTCAGATAGTACACTGAGCATCTTTAAATCCTCAGGAATTAGATATTTCCATTCTCCTACTCGATTGAAAAAGAATTTTATTCCTATTCTTAAGTCTCCAGAAGTGTCATGAGTTTCGAAATAATCGCAATCAAGGAAACTTAGTTCGCTTAGGAACTTGACGGTTCCTTTAGCAACATACTCAAATAGAAAAACCCGTTTCTCTGTGGATAAGTGATCTCTCAGGGCCAGATTGCCTTTAGTGAACTGCATATCACCACTTTGACCTTCGCCGGTATAAGAAAATACATCTTCATTTAACCACTCATCTTTGTATCCGTGCTGTTGCCCACTCGCTCCTGTGAAGATGAATATGTAGGGTGTTTTTGCTGAAGGACAAATACCGCTTTGTCTATTACCTCCATATATATCATGGATGTCTTTTCGTCGGTATAATTGACCTTGGTTAAACACTTCAGTAAAGTAAAGAAATCTTCACTCAACTTAGTTGTACCCTGCATACGACCTCAAATAGTCAGCAATACCCCTTACCTCCTGAGCCGAGAAAATTGGATCAAAATAGGTGAGATAGCCATTCAACTCGTTGAGCGTTTTAACCTGTACGTATTTGAATTGCTCTTTTGGCTTTGAATGAATGAACGTGAGTAAATTCCTAACTGGTATTTGTTTCTCGCCCCAATGATGACTTTTCAAACCGTACCTCCTATTGGTATTGTTGTTTAAAAGTACATATAGTGCAAAGCCTGTCCGTCTGACTTGCTCTACCGGAGATCGAAGATCATCTCGCTGCAGTGATGAAGGACTCCAGTTCTTTGTTTCAATCACAAAAACGCCTGCCTTTGAAATTACCACATGATCTATCTGTACACTAAATATCCGATCATTCTCCTTTCTGTTGTATATCGGAGGGTCGAATGAAGCTGAAAAGTCATTGATCAAAATGTACTCATCCGAAAGGTTCTCAAGCTCCTTAGCTACTAAATTCTCACCAATTGCCCCTGCAATCAATGGACTCAAATCTTCCACTACTGAACGGATTTTCACGAGATCCTTGAGTGCAACTTTAGTTCTTGATGAAATGATACTCTCTTCATTATTCTCTAACTCTGATATTCGTTTATTCACCTCCCACAGCTTTCTTCCAAAGGGGTAGATTTTGCGTTTCAGTCCCGTCTCAAATGTCTGTCGACGGTAATAAATATTCAAGTGTAGAGTTTGGATTATAACCCAATTAAACACCTTATTATACCATGACTTTTTTGGCTGAATTTTCCTATTCTGAAGGCGCTTCTCAAGTTCTGAAGTTCTTTCATGAAAAGCCTTTGATAACTCGTCTTTGAGTCGGTTGAAAAAGTCCCGTTGTTCATTCTCATCCTTCTTTAGTATCCTAACTTCATCCTCAAATTTCTTTCGAATCTGGGAGATGATTTCCTGTCTTTGTGGCTCGTAATTTTGCTTGAACCTGTCAATATCACCGATAGAATTGAACTGGCTTATCCCTTTCTCCTTGAGGATTTCCTTAACCTTTCTTAGTGACTCAATTTGACCATAAACAATTGTCATGGCTAGTCAGATTTCTTTTGGTTATGCTTCATTTGAGACACTGATATCTATTACTAATCTAACCTGAAAGTGAATAATTAACGAGTTCTCCTTCCTTAAAGTCCCTCCCAATTCCGCCACATTTTTCTCAAAGCGAGAGGCGTTTCAAAACATCACTATGAATTTTTTGCCCCCCTATCGCGCAAGTCTTCCGGCCAGAGCCAGTGCGAAGCGTGACTTGTGCGTCACAGAAAGATCAAATCCCGCCCTCATTCACCGGAATATAATATTCCCGCACGCTAGCTCAAGTCCTTCCTTCACCCTGAATCCGACCAAGTCCTGCCCTGACACTCCCCATGCTGGAAGACTCGCGCGATGAATCATTGTTATTTGCTTTCAGGTTTCAATTTTATCCCACATCTTCCTCTATAAGATCACTGCATAGGTCAAAACCTAATTCTTTTGCCGGAGGCGTTGGATAGAAATATCCTTTGGGGTCATTCTGGCACGGTAAGAGCTCACTCCAAGAGTGAACGCCGATCATCTTGAGATTCGAATCAATCACCGCTGATCCACTGTCTCCCTGGCAAGCAAATCCTCCGCTGGATTCATAGACTCCTCGCCACCATCTGCCATCTGCGAAGATGTTGGTTTTTCGAGTTACGGTTCCTTGAGAATAACCGGATATGGCTCCATATTTCTGGATTTGCATTCCTGCACTGGCTGCCCCTTGTTCTCTAATTCTACCAATGGATAGAATAGAACCTGTAGGGATATTATGCTGCGGATCTATTCTAGCAAGGGCGAAATCGATATGAATGTTCTTCTTATTTAGTGGTATTGAACATTCAAATGTCGACTTGTTTTCTTCTCTGCTCATGACCCATATTTTCTTACTTGTTCCAGACACTAGTACATGGGCATTGGATAGAAAACCAAAATAGGAATTGAAGCATTTGTATCTACCTGACACTACCCCCATGCGAACACCCGATAGTGTAACCGTTCCCACTTTGGTCGTGCCATGGACGCCACAGATCATTCCGCCTTTTATCCTACTAGCACCAGAATCACTGTGGATGTCCTCCATGAGTTGTGCAGGTTCTACTTCGTTCAGATCACCTAGTGAATTTGTAATTGGTGGGGACTCATAATACTTAAGCTCGATTTTAGTTTTATCCTCTAGCTCAAGGAAAGAAGGCAATACGCGACCCATTAAACTCCTGACACCAACATCTATACAGTTTTCTTCCTCATTGAAAGAAACGATATTGACATACTTGTCATCCTGAAAAGGCTCAGTGGCCTTATCTAGAAGTAGTTGTTCATCTTTCAAAACCTATATCTGGTTACTTGGTGGTTTAATTTAACTCAATCTCACGTCCTACAGCACCAGTTTGGCCTTAAAGCTTATGGTTTGGTACTCTTGATTGTCTAACCCTTTTAATGGGTCCGCTCCTTTGATCCAATCATAGGCAATACCGATGCTGCTGTTGTTCCCCTCTCCAAAAGGCACATTGAATCCCAGCTGGTAATTGACTAAGGGCTGCAAGTCTCGATCCAAGTTGCCATCCAGCTCAGATCGGGCTTTGATAGAATAGGAGAATTTCAACAATTCATACTTCTTGATCACTTTCTCTGAAAGTTTAGGAAGGAGGTACACATTGAACTGAAAATCAATATTGCTCAAAAGCACTTCCTCTCCGGGTAAGGCTATCAGTCCGATGTTGTGATCATGCTCAAACATGGCATAGTTCGCCACGGTGGTACTTGGTGCTGGAAATAATGAATTAGTCTTCAGGATCTGCACTCCTCTAAAAAGTTGAAATGAGTTTCCCCAGATGATTTGCATTTCTTCCGTATCCTTCACTTTGTCTTGGGAGTTCCTAAACATTAGCGTCATTGGCCAATCCAAGATATTACCAGGTTTCTTGTCTTTGAAGCCAAATACCTTTCCGGCAGTGAATCCTGCCTGACGAACATCTTGTTTTTTGGCAATGAGCGTATTTCGATGCATCTCTGCACTCAAAGCTATAGACACTCTCGTCTTAGCAGTGGTCACCCCCCACTCTACAAATCCGTTTACCATCCAGCTGTTGTCCACTGAGTCTGCTGCAGGGAAAGTTCCTACGATCTCAGCAGGTTTGGATTTGGTAAGCTCATTGTCTGTGGATTTACCTATAGTGATCTTAAGCTTGGTGGAGTCTTCCTCGGCCGAAACTTGTGCACTGAGCACTAGAGGGCCAAGTGTTATAAGTAGCAGTAGCAGTTTAAGAGTTCTCATAGCTGGCTTGGATTATGTCAATGCAGTCTTGTACTGTTTTTAACTTGACGACTTTAGCCATATCTCTAATATACGCTGGTTGCTTTCCAGGCTTTCCGGCTGAAACCATAGTAGCTAGAATGTAGTTGAGCACAGCTACTAAACCTTCGGTACTCCGGATAAAATCCATGGAAACGCCAAGGTGCATATACAGCTCATATTCCTTCTTCATGTCTGCACCATTCGTATAAGGTCCGAGATAAGCCTTCAAGTGTTGATGAATCCAGATGCTATTGTTGTAGTCTTCTTCGATCTCTCGAATAAGCTTCGTGAGTGTAGCAATAGTTTGTGGATCCTGAGCTAATGCCGCTGCTCTTTGTAATGCAGGATAAAGCACAGCCACATCCTGATCGGAAATTTCAAATTCAATCCTCATAATACTAGTTAGTTGGTAAAAAAGTCCTTGTAAGGTCGAATAGTCTTGAGTAAAATACAATACCCACTTTTAGGTAATTATTACCTGACGGTTGCACTTTGAATTGCAGCATCCTATCAATCACATTCGTTTCCACTCTCAAAAGGCCCCTTATCTCACAAGTCTTCCGGCCAGAGCCAGTGTGACACTACTTCCCCCTCCCAATTCCGCCACATTTTTCTCAAAACGAGAGGCGTTTCAAAACATAGCTATCAATTTTTATTTTATAGCTATAAATCAATCGTTTTATAGCTATAAACTGAACGATTTATAGCTATTAATTTAACGGTTTATAGCTATCAATTGAGTCGATTGTACTTATGATTTTGCACCGATAAAACTTTAACATTTTTCAGCATTCCAAACCCCCTTATCGCGCAAGTCTTCCGGCCAGAGCCAGTGCGAAGTGTGACTTACCAAGATTGATGATTCCCCTAACCCACCGCAATCGGTGCACTCAAGCATGCATCAGGCATTTTAAAGGCATCTAATAGTGCACGGCATCCTGCCCTCACTTCCCATACCACGTCCATATTTCCCTACACAAAGGTCCAACCAACCTCACCCAATTTTTACTTTAAGCCGCTCTCCCCTTTTTATTTCGTACCTTACACCCGCTTGCTTGGCCCGTTCTGAGAATCCGTACCGCTCTTTTTTCTCAAAACTCTTCATCAAAGTATTTTTCAACTTTGGGAATTTCATTGGCACCCTGCCTTTCCGGGTCGAACGCACTAAATCAGTTTACTCAAAAACTATGGATCAAAAAGAATCACTCCTATCCGCCCTAGCCAATCACAAGATTCGTCTCGGCAGCATCACCGGTAACTGCGTGTACACCGACGAGAATTTCTGCGTAGAGCTCAAATCCGATAGGCAGTTCAAACTAAGCCGTGGTGGCTATGTTATACAGTCCTTCACCGACCTGGACAAAATGTGCGAGTTGATAGTGAAAGGCTAACCACCGCCAAGGCCTACGGCCGCAGTTCGAGCCATACTTCGTCACCTTCTTTGGCCCTATTCACCTCCGTCCTCACAAGTAGTTCGGATGCCGAAGTGCGGACAGCTAGTTCGTCGTAGGCACCAAAATAGTGCACCTCCACGACCTGCCCACGCACACCCTTGGCAAGATCACTAAGTCGGAATTTTTCGGGTCTTACGATCGCCTTTCCTCTGACCAAAGTGAATGCTCCCATCCCTGCCTCACCAAATTCATCCTGCGATACGAGGTTGTAGGCACCAAACAATCCGGCCACATATTCATTCTTAGGCTGGTTATAAACCACCTCAGGACTGTCGCGCTGCGCCATCCTGCCTTTGGACAGTACCAGCACCCGTTTGGCCCACGACAGCACATCCAGTGGGTCGTGCGCCACCAGTACAATGGTGGTCTCCAGAGCATCCTCCACCTTTTGCATCACGTCCTTGATGATTCTTTTGTGATGAAAATCAAGATTGGAAAAAGGCTCATCCAGCAAGAGAACCTGTGGCTTTTTCAGGAGCAACTTGGCAAGTGCCACTCGTTGCTTTTCTCCGCCGGAGAGTGAGCTCGTTTTCTTAGTCAGCAGGTGATTGATGCGACACGCTTTGTAAATGCGCCGGGCCTCATTGGCTGCTATCAGGTACGAATCGTGCAGGTGCTCGTGTACGGTGATGAACTTCGGCAATTCAAAATGCTGCGACAAATAGGCAATCTTTTGATGTCCGGCGATCAAGGTTTCAGCAGGGCCTTTCACCCGTTCGCCCTCAAACATCACCTCGCCAGCGTCGGGCTGAAGCAAGCCTCCGATGATCTTGAGCAGCGTGGACTTGCCAGAGCCGGTTTCCCCCACTATCCCTATCCTGTCTTTCCGATGTATTTCCAGAGACAATGGAAGCAGTCCACTTTTGTCATTTTCATACAGTTTAGAAACCCGCCGGATGGAAAGCATGGATAGTTTACTCTTGGACATTGCTGGCGCAAATTGATCAAAAATGCTGATTCATTGAGGTGTTTCACTGAAGGGATTACATGCTGAAATCCACTATTACCTCCATGATGAAGGCATTCACTCGGAAAAACCCTTTATTTGAAAGAGTTTAAAAAAAGGCAATGATTTCACTGATTTTGTGCGTCCACAATATGACTCGAGAAGTGCCCAGGACGCTCCACACATTGACCAAATCCTACCAGCAGAAGTTCACGGGTGATTACGAGGTAATCGTGGTGGAGAATGGTTCTTCCGAGCGATTATCAAAAGAGCAAGTGGAAGCCTATGGGCCGGAGTTTAGCTACATCTACTATGATGAAGGGAAGGTTTCGCCGGTCTTCGCGATTAACCATGCCGTTGCTAGCGCAAAAGGTGACATTGTTTGCATTTTGAACGATGGTGCCCGAATGCTCAGTCCGGGAATTATAGCCAATGCAGAAAGAGCTTTCGAAATTTTCCCCAATGCTGTTGTGGCCACTTTGTCCTGGCACCTTGGCCCCAAAGTCCAAATGCAATCTATCAAGGAAGGATACTGTAAGGAGGTGGAGGACGAGCTGCTTGAGAGTATTCCCTGGCAAACGGACGGATACAGTCTTTTCACCAAGTCGGTGTTCGCCGGGTCGAGTAAGAACGGTTGGTTCATTCCTCCTGCAGAAAGCAATTGCGTGTTTCTGACCAAAACGAAGTACTATGAAATTGGCGGTCAGGACGAACGTTTCGATTCACCTGCAGGCGGATTCATCGCGTTGGATTTTTTCAAAAATGCATGGCTCTATGAGACCTCTCAGCCGGTCATGTTGCTGGGAGAAGGTACATTTCACCAGTTGCACGGTGGGTTCGCTACGAATGCACCCAAGGAGGTGCAGCACGCAAGGATGGAAGAAATGCACGATGAATACAAACGAATACGTGGAGTGGAATACACCTCGCCGGATCGGGAGCCGTTTTACCTTGGCCAGCTTCCTAAAGAGGCTCTCCCATTCGTTAAAATTTCCGCCAATAAACTATTGGATTCCTAATTGAGCTTTTCTAATTAAAGCCATTTCGGAGCGTTATCTTTGGGTTCGATATTTCAAAATTGAATGGAAAAGGAAGAAAGAATGCGTGAAGATGAAGTGGCGAAATGCATATCAATTCTTGAAAATCTTAGTCAAAACGCAGAACAGCTTTTTGAACTCCCAGAAGAGCAGCGCATTGCTTTAATGAAAGCTGCTGGCCAGCTCACACGACCAAGCAGGGACGAATTCCAACAAAGACGAAAAGACGCGAAAAAAGCCGCCAAGCGTAAGCAGCAGGAACGTGACAAACATGCACGCAAGATAACAGGGATCAGAAGTGCTCGAGAGACGGTTGTTTTCGAAGCACCCAAGCAAATTGAAATCCCGAAAGAAGCATTAGAAGAAAGACCCGAGCTTGAGTCTCCCAGAAACTGCTACGTGTGCAAGAAGCTATACACCAAGGTTCATCATTTTTATGATGCCATGTGTCAGGAGTGCGGCGACTTCAACTATGCCAAGCGATTCCAGACAGCCGATTTAAGTGATCAGGTTGCTTTGGTGACGGGTTCTAGGCTGAAGATTGGTTATCACATAGCATTGACACTCCTCCGATCCGGAGCTACGGTCATTGCCACTACCCGCTTCCCTGTGGACTCGGCACTTAGATTTGCCAAAGAACCTGATTTTTCGGATTGGAGTCACCGGCTCAGCATCCACGGGCTTGATCTGAGGCACATTCCAAGTGTTGAGATTTTCTGCAACTACATGATGCTGGAGTATGACCGTCTGGACATTCTGATCAACAATGCCGCTCAGACTGTCAGACGTCCGGCAGGATTTTACAGACATTTGATGGCCAACGAAGAAAAGGATTTTGAGGCGCTCCCTGATAAGGTGCGCACGGTGCTGGCAGGTCATCAGCAGTGCATCTCAGAACTCAGGGGATTCTCCACCGAGGCAACAAAAGGTCAAAAGAACCTGCCGGTAAGCTGGCAAACGCCCGAACCGGGCATTGGACTAAGCGCCTCGGCGAAGCTTTCGCAAATTCCCTACAGCTTTGACCGATCACTCCAATCGAATGAAGTCTTTCCCGAAGGTGCATTGGATGCCGATTTGCAGCAAGTAGACCTTCGTAAAACAAATAGCTGGCGATTGAAATTGGGTGAAATTGAAACCCCTGAAATGGTTGAAGTTCAACTAGTTAATGCGGTGGCTCCCTTTGTGCTGTGCAACCGACTCTCCAACCTAATGCGTCGTGAAAACACGGGAATGAAGCACATCGTGAATGTCTCAGCCATGGAAGGTAAATTCCATCGCTTTCGCAAAGAAGACAGGCACCCGCACACCAACATGGCCAAAGCGGCACTCAACATGATGACCCACACGTCGGCACTGGATTTCGCCAAGGATGGCATCTATATGAATGCGGTGGACACAGGCTGGGTCACTGATGAGGATCCGGTGGAGTTGTCTAAATACAAAGAAGAAGTGCATGACTTCCAACCACCATTGGATATTGTGGATGGAGCGGCCAGGGTCCTCGATCCACTGATTGATGGCATCAACACAGGCAAGCACTGGTGTGGCAAATTCCTCAAGGACTATTTCCCAATTGATTGGTAGTGGCAAACTGGAAGCACTTCTATTTGATCAGAATTGAATTTCTGGGGTTCAGGTACCACGGCTGGCAAAAGCAAGAAGGATTCAGGAGCGTCAATGGTATGATAGATAAGACGCTGCTATTTATTCTTGGGCATGACAACTTCAGGACCTTGGGTTGCGGACGCACGGATGCCAAAGTTTCTGCCAATGATTATGCGTTTGAACTCTTTGTGAATGAGCCAGCTTTACCTGAGCAGTTACTTCACAGACTAAACAAAAACCTGCCCTCAGACATTCGAGCAAAGTCTGTGGAGGAGGTCTCAGCGGAGTTCAACATTATTCAGAGCCCAAAGTGCAAAGAATACAGGTACTATTTTTCGTCAGGCGAAAAGTCTCATCCTTTCAATGCGCCACTCATTCGGGACTTTGGCAAACAGCTTGACATGGATCAAATGAAGGCGGCTGCCTTACTTTTCAATGGCACGCATAATTTCAAGCGCTATGTAAGCAAACCTTCCGAAGACACGGTCTTTGAGCGGGAAATTATCCATTCGTCAATAGAACAAAACAATGACCTGACAGGAAGCTTTTTACCCCCTGCCTCCTACTTCTTCCGGGTTGTTTCCAAAGGGTTTATGCGCTATCAGGTTCGTCTGATGATGGGGGCTTTAGTGGAAGTAGGCCGAGGTACTTGGTCTCAGGAAGACTTGCAGGAGTCATTAAGAAACCCAAACGGTGAACAAATAAAGCACGTGGCACCATCATCGGGGCTGGTGCTTTATCGAGTGGAGTTTGATTAACTAGTTACCATTGATAAGAAATATTCTCCGCAATAGTCATACTCAAACGGTTGCGAAAAGAGTCGGTCAATAGGATGAAGACTTTCTCAACCTTTCATTGGTATCTTTAAAGTTCGCATGCGAACTATTGCTGTCCTTTTGCTTTCTATTACTTTGTACTATGCAGGTGGTCAAGGCCCGAGTAAAGATTTGCCCCAATCAAAAGAAGTTGAATTTATTTCCTGGGTCAATAATGAACTAGGTCCTGAGGAATGGCCGATTTACAATGGAGCCACTTATCCGCTGGTAAAAAAGGCAAAATTTGGTCACCAATTCTTTGGCAATATTCAATGGCAAAGTGGATCTGTAAAGTATCTGGACAGATGGTTTTTCGATGTGCAACTACTGTACGATATCACAAGTAACAAGCTTATGGTAAAGCCTCGAGATGCTACGCAGACCTTCGGCATCTTATTGGAAATGGCTCATGTGCAAGCATTTAGTATTGGTGGTTCGTTTTTCAAGAAAGTGCCGGAATTGGATAGTAGAAACTTCTTTTATGAAGTTTTATACTCTGGAGAGCATCTGGAACTTATTGTGAGACATGTGAAGGAGATTGAACTTGAATCTAGCGGAGCTCATGCCAAGGCATTGGATACTTATCTAATTAAGATGGATCAAGGGTTTGTCACTCTCAAAAACAAAAAATCACTGGAAGAAATTGATCCCAACTCAAAGGCCATCGCAAAGGAAATCAAGTCGTCAGATGCCAAATTCGATCTTAGAAAACCCGACTTACTTGTAAACTTTATCCGGAAATTCAATGACAGGATCGAGTAAGTCTCTGCTAGTCTTTTTTCTCTTTTTCATACTCGCAATCCAAGTGATTACTTCGTTTGGTCAAGTGCGGAAGTATACGTTTAGTTTTGATTCCGTCTCGCTTTCATCCGCCTTAAATCAAATAGAAACTGAAAGTGATTTAACGTTCTTCTATAAGTCAGAATGGATAGAAGACATTACGCTGAATCAGAATTTTGACCAAGCAAATTTGGATGACCTACTCAACGAATTGCTGACGAAAAAAGGCATCAATTATATAACTAATGGAGATCGGATTATTCTTACGGGTAAGGTCAATGTCATTTCATCCTTGGTATTCGATAGCTCTAAGACCCCATATCAAGTCGGCTATATATTCGAAAGAGAGTTTAGTTCCACCAGCGACAATGTGCTTGAAGTTGGTGATCGTTCAAAGGTCATTAATGGAAGCAAGGCCATCCTAGCAGGATACATCAAAAATTTGGAATTAGGAGAACCCATACCTGGTGCCATCGTCTTTTCAGAAACTGCTGAGGTCAGTACTTTGACGGATTCCAAAGGGTTCTTTTCTATGATCTTGCCCTCAGGTGCTCATACCCTACTTATTCAATTCTCCGGGATGAAAACAAAGCGGCAGGAAATAGTTCTCTTTTCAGATGGTTCGTTGAGTTTAGAACTTGAGGAAGAGCCTAGACTGCTTGAAGAGGTGACCATAGTTTCGGACGGCAATGCCAATGTGAATAATGTACGAATGGGCACAGCGTCTATCAATCTTGATGAGGTAAAAAACGTGCCGAAATTCATGGGTGAAAATGACATGATTCAGGCCGCTCTTACTCTACCTGGAGTTCAAAACGTGGGTGAAGGATCTGCCGGGATCAACGTCAGAGGAGGCAAAACAGATCAGAATCTTATTTTATTGAATAATGCCACTGTTTACAACCCGTTTCACTTTTTTGGATTCTTCACGAGTTTCAATGCAGACATTACTGCAAATTTAGAATTAATGAAAAGTGGAATCCCCGCTTCCTATGGTGGTCGGCTTTCATCATTATTGAACGTGACGATGAAAAAAGCTGATAAGAATAACAGATCGGGAAGGCTCGCTATCAATCCAATCACTACTTCAGCAAGTATAGAATTGCCTTTGATAAAAGATCGAACTGCTGTGATGGCAGGTATCCGCACCACGTACTCCAATTGGGTAACTCGAAATGCCAAAAATGAAGCCATCAGAAACAGTGATCCACATTTTTCAGATTTTGCATTGAATCTGAACCATAGTTACGGTGGGGTTAACTCTATAAACTTAAGTGCTTATTATAGCTTAGATGAGTATAAGCTGAGCACAGATTCAACGAATAGTTACTCAAACGCCAACGTGGCTGTGGAGTGGAAACACTTACTCTCAGATAAATTGTCATCGACGGTCATTGGCGGCTACTCAAACTATCATTTTGATATTGATTACAATTCACAACCAGAGTCAGCATTCGAATATGGATTCAAAATCAACGAGCTATTTGGAAAAGTAGCATTGAACTATTTTCCTGACGATAAGAATGAATTCACCCTTGGAAGTGAGTCTAAATTGTATCTACTCTCCCCCGGCAAGATAATGCCAATCGGCATCTCTGAGGTAGAGAAAGGTCGTGTCCAGAATGAGCGAGGTGTAGAGCAGGCCTTCTTTGTTTCAGATGAGCTAACAGTAAATCCTAAAATAACCCTGCAAGGGGGCCTCAGGTATTCGATATTCAACTTGTATGGTCCCGGAAGCGTCAATTTTTATACCTCGGGTGTGCCAAGAAATGAAGGATCATTATCTGGAACACAATCCTATAATAAGGGGGAGAAAATAGCGACTTATCACGGTCCTGAACTACGATTTTCAGCTAAATACACCCTCACAAGCTCATCGTCTGTGAAAATTGGGATTACCCAAATGAGGCAATACATTCATTCCATATCGAGTACTGTGTCCGTTTCACCGACTGATACCTGGAAGCTTTCAGACCCAAACATTAAGCCTCAGAAATCCATTCAGTATTCAATTGGTTTTTATAAAACACTCTTCAATAATACTATTGATGCGTCGGTGGAAACCTACTATAAGACTTTAGATAATCTGCTTGACTACAAGGTAGGAGCAGATTTGGTTTTGAATGAATCGATAGAAACAGATGTGCTGCAAGGTGAAGGACGAGCATACGGTTTGGAGGTTTTGCTTCGAAAGCCAAATGGTAAGCTAAACGGCTGGGTGAGCTATGCATACGGTAGGTCACAGCAACGATTTAGATCAGGATTCGCTGAGAACACGATAAATAGAGGAGAGTTTTTCCCATCTAATTTCGAGAAGCCCCATTCCATCAATATCATTAGTAATTACAAGCATACTCGAAGAGTAAGGTATTCAGGAAATGTAGTCTTCTCATCAGGTCGCCCTGTTACATATGCAACAGGAAAGTAACAG
>CAYORY010000015.1:0-19292 GCA_964406435.1 uncultured Roseivirgaceae bacterium
AAATGAATAGTCCCGAAAGAAAAATGAGAAGGGCTACTATGTCAAATATGGTCATTCGTCAGGTACTTGCTTCTTAAATTACTCTTCAAAATTAAATCTAAAAATCGGGTAGGATTAGTCCCATTAAAACTAACCCTGTTCCAGGTGGAACATTGGTTTTTGTGCGGTGGTCTATTCCGGATCAAATTATCCGCTCCGAATATAACTTTTTATATACTTTTCAGCAAAAGTAATGCGCTAGTCGCTGATCATATGACTGATTCACTACGAAGAGACTTTGAGAAACTGGAAAAAGAAAAGGCACAGGTCCTCACCTATTTACGTTCTCAATCCCGAGATCGAATTGTGCTACAACCTCCTGGTGGATGGTGTATGGTCCAAGCTATGAGGCACATCCAAATGTCCGAAGATTTGTCGCTTCAGTACATGCAGAAAAAATCAAAAGCTGACGATGAAATGCTAGAGAGACAATGGAAACCTAGAGTATGGCTGCAGGTACTCTACCTAGTTTTTGCTTTAGGATTAAAATTTAAAATGCCAAGAATGCTGACAGGGCCGGAAATCACAAGTCTGGAAGATTTGGAAAGCGACTGGAACGAGACGAGAGAAAAAATAAAAATCTTTCTGGAGGACTATCCGGAAAGATGGAATAATAAAGCCGTGTACAAGCACCCGTTTGTGGGTATGCTAAACCTGCAGGATACTGTGCGATTTTTCAGTTCACACCTGCGTCATCATATCATCCAAGTAAAACGAATCGACAAAGCGCTCAGGAAGAGCTGAGGTGTCGACGGTAATAAAGGAACAGTGTCCCAATAAAACCAGCGGAAAAGAGAAAAAGTATCATCGTGTGAAATTTGTAATTTCGCCTTATAAGGCAAGCACTGTGCCAATAGCTAATGATCCGACTCCAAAATCTTCAACATTCTTTTCAAACGACCACCATCGGCTACCCCGACTGGGAAATAGAAGATGGGGGCCAGGCACTGATTCTGGGAAACTCCGGTAGTGGGAAGACCACATTGCTTCATTTGGTCACCGCCTTGCTACAACCCACCCATGGCACAATTATGATCGATGGAGTGAATCTTGCTGAGTTGTCATCGTCTAGACGGGATAAGTTTCGTGGCAAAAACATCGGCATAGTTTTTCAAAAGCCACATCTGATTCGCTCACTCACTGTGGCTCAAAACATTCGACTGGGAGGCCATTTTAGCGGCAGGAAAGTAAGCTCCGCAAGGTTGAATGAAGTTGCCGACTCACTTGGGATTTCTGAGTTGCTAGAGCGCAAAGTGCACGAGCTAAGTGAAGGCCAGGCTCAGCGAGTTTCTATAGGCAGAGCGGTCATACATGAACCCACCTTGCTTGCGGCTGACGAACCCACGGCCAGCCTGGACGATGAAAACTGTGATCGAGTTATCAAGCTCTTGCAGGCTCAAGCTCAAAGATGCAAAGCCACCCTTTTGATCGCCACACACGATCACAGGGTAAAAGACAAATTCATTAACAGACTAGAATTATGAATTTGTTCTACCTCAGTTTCAAGAATGTGGTGGCGAAACCTTTGAGCTCATTTCTCAGCGTGCTGCTCTTTGGGTTTGGTATTAGCATTATCGTTTTGATCCTGCTTGTGAGCAGCCATCTCAAAAACGAAATCTCCAAAAATGCCGAAGGAATTGACTTGGTGATTGGTGCAAAAGGTAGCCCCATGCAGCTAATCCTAGCTAATATTTTTCAGGTCGATTTCCCCACTGGAAACATTTCTCTGAAGGAATCAGCTGAGCTCACCCGCAACCGCCTCATCGAAGAAGCCATCCCTATGTCCCTCGGAGATTCATACGCTGGTTTTAGGATTTTGGGAACGACAGTAAAATATCTCGAACACTACAATGCAGAATTTGTTGCCGGTTCATGGACAGGACAGCCGATGGAAGTTGTATTGGGTGTGGATGCGGCCTCTTTTCTTGACTTGGAAATTGGCGATCAATTTGAAAGCACGCATGGTCTTGCAGAAACCGGAGCAGATCATGGGGATCATCCTTTCAAGGTGATGGGTATACTGAGGAAAACAGGATCGGTGATTGATAAGCTGATCTTAGTTTCCATACCCAGCGTTTGGGAAGTGCATGGTCACGAAGAAAATTCTGTAGCCTCTGACTCCATAGTTCAGATTCCTCATATGGGACTTGAAGTCAATAATGAGCAATATGAAAATGAAGAAATCACAGCTTTGCTGATCAAATATGCCTCACCAATGGCGGCCATACGGCTGCCCCAAATGGTTAATAAAAACAGTAATTTTCAGGCGGCCTCCCCAGCTTTTGAAACGGCACGTCTCTTCACCTTAATTGGGACAGGAATCGAAGTGATGACCCTTCTGGGAATCGTGATTATCGTAATCAGTGCCGTAAGTGTCTTCATCGCTCTGATCAATTCTCTGAAAGAGCGCAAGTACGAACTGGCCATCCTGCGCTCCATTGGGGCCGGGCGATTTCAACTATTTCTGCTCGTTTTGATTGAAGGTTTTTTCTTAACTGTTGCAGGTGTTTTATTGGGTTTCGGGCTATCGCATGGTGGATTTCTTCTGTTAGGACAATTCGTTGAAACGATAAATATCACAGGCTTGTTTTTCGTGGAAGAGGAGATAGCTGTCTTTGTTGGAGCCCTTACTGTTGGAATAATTTCTGCAATAATCCCAGCAATGATGGCCTACAAGGCTAACATTTCTTCAACTTTGGCGAAAGGATAAAATATGAAAACAGCATTTTCAATAGTCGGCATCTTCCTTTGTTGTACGGTGTTTTCTCAGTCAAAATCATCTGAGAATTGGGCCAAACTCAGCAAGGTGAGCTACGACAAAACAGAGGATGAATACGGCGAAATCTATGTGCCAAAATTTAGCTCTGAGGTCCAAAAACTGAAAGGGCAAACAATAGTGCTGGAGGGCTTTATTGTCCCGTTTGATGGACTGTTCGAGCCACAAAAAATTATCGTATCATCTTTGCCCATTGCATCGTGCTTTTTCTGTGGCGGAAGTGGCCCTGAAACCGTGGCTGAGGTGTATCTGACGGACGCAGTAAAATACACTGCCAAGGCCGTGCGGGTAACAGGCAAACTACACCTGAACGCTACGGACTACAACCAGTTGATGTACGTACTGAAAGATGCCAAAATGGAGGTTTTATGAAAGCAACAGTAATAATCATTTGTCTTGGCATAGTAATCGGCTGTGGTCGGTCTACTGAATCTGAATTGGAAGTACTTAAGGATCAAGTGATGGTGGTACACGATGAAGTGATGCCCTTGATGGATCCGCTGTATCGCATCCGTAGAGACCTTCAAAAAGGGATAAATGAGGACAGCACACAAGTAGGTTCGAATGACCGAGAAAAGAAAATTGAGATGATACGGGAAATACAACTGGCAGAAGATGCCATGATGAACTGGATGCGAAATTTCAACCTTACGTATCAGGGTGAGACAGATTCGCTAACGCTTCAATACTTCGCTGAAAAAATGGCTGCCATTGAAGAAGTGGCTTATCAAATGCGTTCTGCACAGACTAAGGGCAAGGCAATGCTTGCCAAATAATACCCATTTCGTGGTATAGGCATTGGTTAGACAGGTGATTTACTTTACTGTAAATTCAGCCGCTATGAAATTTCACCATGCAAGAAAATTGCTTCTGGTGCTTTTGAGCACACTATCGGTAAGTGTCTGCTCCGCTCAGGATTATTTCCAGGGTACTATTACCTACACCGCCAAGGCAACAGGCGAGCCAGAAGCTGCCAAACTATTTAATGACTCTCAGTCGAATGAGCTCATCGTTTCATGGAGCGAAGAGGGTTTCGAACAACGCGAAAGTAAGGGATGGAACGAGGGCAAGGTCGTATACTGGAAAAAATCAAATAAGGCCATGTATTGCAATGCCCCTGAGATGAAAAAAGTAGAAGCTATCATTGAGGATTTGTCCAAGACAGACCCTAAGGTGAAGGCATTCATGCCTCAGTTGTTTGCCTATGAGCTCACTCCACTTGATGAGTTTGAAACCATAGCCGGTTTTGCTTCCCAAAAATTTAAGGTCGTCCGATCGGGGTTCGTTAAAAGCGGTGCAGATGCCTTTGTCTGGATTGCGAAGGATCTGAAAATATCGCCCAGCCAGTACAAGTTCGAGACGGATTGGAGGCAGATTCTGGCGGTTTTGCCGCTTCAGTTTGGATTTACGGAGGGTGCTATCCTAAGAGCACAAATATCAGAACCAAGTTTTACCGGCGCAGGTACTGTAGACGTCACCTATGAGGTGAAAACGATACGACCCGGTTATTTGCCCATTGATTTTCTGATGATACCGGACGGGTATACCGAATAAAAAGCCCTATCCTGAAGAATCAGAACAGGGCTTGAGCATTTGGTTAGTACGTCAGTTATAGCTTCTTCACTTTGGAATCTTTAGTAAGCCCCTCCAGGACTTCAATGTTCACACCGTCGGATAGTCCTGTTTGAATTTCAGTCTTTTCAAATTGCTGCTCGCCCTTCATCAACTCCACATAAATCTTGTCGTCTTCAAAAATCAAATTACTCTCTCTCACAGCGAGGATATCCTTTCTTCTTTCTAAAACTATGTCGGCATTGGCACTATAACCTGCACGTAAGAAATTGTCATTTCTAAGCTCCACCGCTGCTCGTACCTCAAACTGAATGGCCCCTTCTTCTTCTACACCCTTTGGCGAGATGTACTCCAATTTGGCTGCAAATTTTATTGTATCTAAAGCTCCCACAAGAAGTTCAAGCGGCATTCCTTCCTTCAATTTACCAACTTCAGCTTCATCCACTTTTCCCTCGAATACCATCTCCTTCATGTCAGCAATAGATGCGATGGTCGTTCCGTCATTGAAAGTATTCGACTCTATTACGAAATTTCCCTCTTTCACCGGCACGTCCAGTATCATTCCGGCCACTGTGGATTTCACCAAATTCGACACAGTACCGGCATTTTTGGTCGAACCTTCTTTGATCAAATCGAGATTATTTTCAGCCGCTTGCAACTCTTGTTTGGCAAGATTATAAGTAAGCTGCTGCTGGTTGTAATCCACCTGAGAAATGACCTTCTCTATAAATAATTTGTTTTGACGTTCGTACTCCTGCTCAGCATTCTTGAAGTTGATCATGGCCTGATTATATCTCGCCTGAGCATTGTTCAATGAAACCACATCAGGAATGATTTGGATTCTGGCGATGAGTTGTCCCGCTTCTACTCTGTCACCAGCTTCGACGAACAATTTTTGCACAACCCCCGAAACCTGTGATTTGATTTCAACCTCTTTTCTAGGATTGATTGCCCCTGTAGCCACTGTTTTTCTTTCTATGTCCGTGATGAAAGTAGAATCAGTTTCGAAGACTTCTTGGGTGTTTTCCGATTTGCTAAAGACATAGTAACCTAGGAATACCAAGGTTCCAACAATCGCAAGGATCACTATGATGCGAATTACTTTTTTCATTTTTATGTAGTGTTTATTTTGAGTTCAAAATTATTAATCAACGCGAATGGCTTCTATAGGACTCACCTTGGCGGCCTTCTGCGCTGGTAGGATTCCGGCAATTGCTCCACCGACAATGAGGATACACAATGCACCAATAGGCACCAAAGGATCCACTTCAGGTTTTGCAAAAGGCAATCCCCCGCCTCCACCTCCACCGCCCATGACCAGACCAAGTCCTTCCAATGCAAGTAAGCCCACGATTAAGGCCACATAGCCACCAATGAGCGTCAGGAATACTGATTCCTGTATGACCAACGAAATAATGGTGGGCGGTGTAGCACCAAGTGCCTTCCGTATCCCTATTTCCTTCGTTCGCTCCTTCACGATGATGAGCATGATATTGCTGATACCAATGATCCCTGCGAATAGGGTACTGATGCCCACAAACCACACGAAATAAATAAGGCCGTCAAAAAGCCCTCCGATTTGTTCGAATTCCTCCTGAAGATTGAAGTGTCCTATCGCATCTTCATCCAAGGGATGAATTGAATTTTTTTCGCGGAGCATTTCGAGAATTCTTGGTTCGATCTCACTAAGATTTGCCCCTTCTTTGAGCGAATAGGCGTACCATCCCACCTGATCTCCGAAATTAAATGCTACTTGGAAAGTGCTGAATGGCACAAAGACCGATTGATCTACGTCGCTGTTGCCATCTCGAGAAGGTTTCAGTACACCCACCACTTTGAAATTCACTTTTCGGATCGTAATGAACTGACCAATTGGATCAATTTCCTTGACTTCTTTAGGACGATTACTTGGCCCCTCTCCTCCCAAATTTTGAACCTCTTCACCCTCTCTTAATTTTCCTCCGAACAAAACATCCTTTACTTGCGAGCCGATCACCACGACCTTTCGAGTATCTTCAATGTCCTTGTTATTAATATATCTACCACTGATTATTTCTTGAATTTCGATTTTGTTGTAATCGGGATAATCGCCATATACCTGAAAAGAGCTTGCCTTTTCCTTGAAGCCAATGAGCGCATTGCCCAGGCTGTTTCTTGGAGCCAAATTTTCTATTTCACGCACCCTGCTTCTTAAGAACTTAGTGTCCGAATTATTGAAGCTCACCCTTCTGCCCGGCTGAAAACCATCATGAGAAATGGTCGTACGTCTTCCCCACAAAAAGCCACTGTTTGCAGCAAAGTTGAAATCCTCCATGACTCCATTCTTGAAACTATTGCCAAGACCCAAAAGGAGAATGAGAATAAACATTCCACAGAATATTCCGAGAATTGTGAGAAAAGTTCTCAGCTTGTTCTTCCGGATAGTTCCAAAAATCTCCTGCCATTTATCGTAATCAAACATACTATTCGTCTCTTAATGCTTCTATTGGTTGAATTCTGGCTGCCTTTCTGGCCGGAAAATATCCTGCAATGGTACCTGCCAATGCCAGTGTGATAGTAGCTGCCACAGCTCCACTAAAGCTCACGTTGGGATCTATGAAGAAATCAAGTGGGAAATCCACCGATTCCATAAGTCTGGTCAAAGCACCGGTCTGCAAGAAGAGCATACCTGCGATCATGCCCACATACCCGCTCACGAGGGTTACGAAGAGTGACTCTTGCAAAAAGAGCCTGATCACAGATCGTGGGGTAGCGCCAAGTGCCTTTCTCACCCCAATTTCCCTCGTCCTTTCCTTGACCACTATGAGCATAATATTGCTCACTCCGATCACCCCGGCGATCAGCGTCAGAAACCCTACCATGCCTAGTACTATTTTTATCGCTTCAAATACTCCCATGATTTGGGTGTATTGTTCAAGGACATTTCTGATATAAACGGCTTCCTCATCTTTCTTAGAAAATCGATGCTTCTCGGCTAGCATGGTATGAATCTCATTTTCGATCATCATCGATTCAGGTACCGTAGCATCGCCGACCGTTACGATAAACTGATTCACCCTGCCGGCTGCACCGTAGGCAATTTGTGCAGTAGAAATAGGGATGTAAATCACTTTATTCTCGCGCTCATTTCCTTCATCATGAAAAACGCCTACCACTTTATACTTGATCCCGTTGATAGAAATGAACTTCCCTAATGGCTCAGTTCTGGGAAATAAAACCTTGAGTACTGCCGATCCCACGACAGCCACTTTTCTTTTCTCTTTTTGATCCTTTTCATTGATGTACCGGCCATCAATCATGATGGTCTTTTCTATGTACTGGTGATCCGGATGGACGGATCGGATGGAGAAAAACGAATGATTGTCTTTGTATTTGACCGTGAACTCTCCGCTGAGGTAGTACCGTCCGGTTATTTTATCCAGACCGGGAATTTCTTTGAGCAGATCATAATCCTCATTGGTAAATCGAATGTTCCGACCCGGCTGAAGTCCGGCATGCGCTACACTCGTCTGACCCGGCCACATAAAAATGGAGTTCGTCGCATCGTCATTGAATTGATTCTTGACTCCATTTTGGAAGCCGGTTCCGAAACCTACCAAGATGATAAGGATAAAAATCCCGAAGGCTACATTGAAGGCCGTGATGGCCGTACGCACACGATTTTTGTCAATCGTGTGGAAAATTTCCTGCCATTTGTCTAAATCAAACATTATTCGGCAGTTTCTAATTCGTAGTTGTTACTCAGGATTACTCCGTCTTTCAGCCGAATTATCCGATCGGTTTTGGCTGCCACATCATTTTCATGTGTGACCACCACAATGGTCTTACCCATATCATTGACCTCTTTGAAAAATTCCATTACTTCATAAGAGGTCTGGGTATCGAGTGCTCCGGTGGGTTCATCGGCCAAAATCACTTTTGGGTCAGAGATCAGTGCCCTTGCGATAGCTACTCTTTGTTTCTGACCTCCGGACATTTCGCTAGGCAGGTGATGAGCCCATTCCCTCAATCCTACTCTATCCAAGTATTCAAGGGCGAGCTCGTTTCTTTTCTTTCGGCTCATTTTCTGATAATACATAGGGAGCGCGACGTTCTCCATGGCGTTTTTGAAGTTCAGCAGGTTGAATGATTGAAAGACGAACCCAAGAAACATGTTGCGATAGTATGCAGCCTTTGACTCTGTAAGATTTTTGATTTGAGTGCCGGCCAGTTCGTAGCTTCCACTGTCATAGGTGTCCAATATTCCCAGAATATTCAACAAAGTAGATTTTCCAGAACCGGAAGATCCCATGATGGAAACGAACTCTCCTTCTTTGATGTGCATGTCGAGCCCCTTAAGCACTGTCAGAGATTGCTTGCCTGTGGAGTAGGATTTTTTTATATCGGTTAGCTTGATCATATGAGTTTTGACGCACCGGGGTGGTCTAGGTTACATTAATATACAGATGTTAGTCAGTCCTTTAGGGTTGCATGGTAATGACACTTTGCACTAGAAAAGGCTTCTCATGTACTATGCAATGCAAGGTATTACGGTCGCTTTATGTTAAAGGTTATAAAATTAAAAAAGCCCCGTGGTTATCGGGGCTTCATTTTATCTATACGGTTCTATTATTATTTTTCCCTTTCCTGAATCTTCCGTTTCTTGATCTTAATGGTCAATTCCTCTCCCTTTCCGTCCCAGTCAGCCACAAGAGTGTCTCCCTCCTGCACCTCGCCCTTCAGGATTTCCTCTGCCACGGCATCCTCAAGATATTTCTGCACAGCCCGATTCAGAGGTCTCGCTCCGAACTGTGGATCAAATCCTTTGTCGGAGAGAAAGTCCTTGCCTTTCTTGGTCAATTGTAATTCGTACCCTAGCTCCATTATTCTCTTGAATAATTTACCAAGGGTAATGTCGATAATTTCGTGGATATGACTCTTCTCCAGCGAGTTGAAAACAATAACGTCATCCAATCTATTCAAGAACTCCGGGCTGAAAGTTTTCTTCAAGGCGTTCTGAATTGTAGACTTCATGATTTCGTCCATGTTGTCCTGCTTGGCTTTGGTGCTGAAACCAATCCCTGCACCGAAATCCTTTAAATCACGAACGCCAATATTTGACGTCATGATGATGATGGTATTTCTGAAATCCACTTTTCGTCCGAGCCCGTCCGTGAGGATGCCATCGTCCAGCACCTGAAGAAGCATATTGAACACATCGGGGTGTGCCTTCTCTATTTCATCCAAAAGCACAACACTGTATGGCTTTCTCCTCACCTTCTCGGTCAGCTGGCCTCCCTCTTCATAGCCTACATAGCCGGGAGGTGCACCTACAAGTCTCGACACGGAGAATTTCTCCATGTACTCACTCATGTCTATTCGGATGAGAGAATCCTCTTTGTCGAACAAAAATGTCGAAAGCACTTTTGCCATCTCTGTTTTCCCCACGCCTGTAGGGCCAAGGAACACAAAAGATCCAATGGGTTTCCGAGGATCGGACAAACCGACTCTGGTTCGTTGGATGGCCTTTGACAATTTCAAAATAGCTTCGGACTGACCGATTACCTTTTGGGCCAGTTCATCCTTCATCGCCAGAAGTTTGGTTCCCTCATTCTGGGCAATCCGCTTAGTGGGAATGCCTGTCATCATGCCGATCACATCTGCTACGCTACCTTCGTCTACTGTGTATCTCTTGGTCCGGGTTTCATCTTCCCATTTCTTTTTTTCTAAATCGAGCTGCGCAATCAGCTTTTTCTCATTGTCTCTCAATTGGGCAGCCTCTTCGTATTTCTGACTTTTCACTACACGATTCTTTTCCTTCTTCACATCCTCGATCTGCGCCTCTAACTCAACGATTGCCTTGGGCACATTGATATTATTGATATGAACTCTGGCCCCAGCTTCATCCATTACGTCGATTGCCTTATCCGGTAAGAATCGATCACTGATATACCTGTCCGAGAGTTTCACACAAGCATTCAGTGCCTCCTGCGTGTACTCCACGTGGTGGTGATCTTGATATTTATCTTTCACATTATTCAAGATCTCCAGCGTCTCCTCTGGTGATGTGGCATCCACCATCACCATCTGGAATCTTCTTGCAAGGGCTCCATCTTTCTCGATATGTTGTCTATACTCGTCGAGTGTGGTCGCTCCTATGCACTGAATTTCGCCTCTGGCAAGTGCCGGCTTGAACATGTTCGATGCATCGAGAGAGCCGGAAGCACCGCCCGCTCCGACGATGGTGTGGAGTTCATCTATGAATAGGATGACGTCTGGTGACTTCTCGATTTCATTCATCACGGCCTTCATTCGCTCCTCAAATTGTCCTCGATACTTGGTGCCCGCCACTAAAGAAGCAAGGTCCAACGTGACCACTCGCTTGCCGAATAAAATTCTTGAAACCTTCTTTTCTATAATTCTTAAGGCAAGCCCTTCTGCGATGGCTGTTTTACCAACACCCGGTTCACCAATAAGAATAGGATTGTTTTTCTTTCGTCTGCTAAGGATTTGGGCAACTCGTTCGATTTCCTTCTCTCTTCCCACGATCGGATCCAGTTTTCCTTCGTCTGCGTACTTTGTCAAGTCCCTACCGAAGTTGTCCAATACAGGCGTTCTTGATTTCTCAGCACTTTTGGACTCGGCCTTGCCTGAAGAAGGTGCACCACCTCCCGATCCCGAAAACATTCTTCCACTTTCCTCATCCGGCTCGTCGGTATCTGATTGTGCCATAGGGTTCTCAGTTTGATATTCGAGCATTTCCTTCACGATATCATAGCCCACGTCAAACTTGTCCAATATTTGAGTTGCCAAATTGTCTTCCTCTCTCAAAATGGAGAGCAGCAAATGTTCCGTTCCAATTAATTGACTTTTGAAAATCTTCGCCTCCAGATAGGTGATTTTTAACACCTTCTCTGACTGACGTGTCAAAGGGATATTTGCCAAGTTCTTAACATTGCTTGTGGTAGTTCCCTTGGTTGCTTGCTCAATTGTCGCGCGCAATTCCTTCAGAGAAACTCCTAACTTCTTTAAAACACTTATGGCCACACCTTCACCCTCTCGAATCATACCAAGAAGTAGGTGCTCCGTGCCTATGTAGTCATGACCTAACCGAAGAGCCTCCTCACGGCTTAGTGAAATAACTTCTTTGACTCTATTTGAAAATTTTGCTTCCATGTAGGAACCCATTGGTTATAAGTAAAAATAGTCCTTTAAAAAATGAATCTCGAAGAGATAAGCAAAAAACCAGATCAACCTTGAAAACGTTCGATTGGCGTTTGGATGGAGTCTCTTATGATTTTGCCTGACTCAGGCCCCTGACACATCAGGAGATCGAGAATGCTGAGGTTGGGGACAAATGTGTTGCCAAAATTCTGCACATACAAAAATGACTTGTAGAATTGTCGATTTTCAAACACTTCTTTGGCTCTAATCTTATCCCTCAGGTCATAGTGGCCGTTTTCGCTATAGTCGGTGACTATGTCAATCTGCCACTGGAGAACTCGAAAGCAGACTGACAAAAACGCATGATTCAGATCAAGAAGGAACTTGGGCTTAGCCTCCCAGCTTGGGTAGATTAGCTCAGAGAAGTGTTCGAAAAAAGGCGACTTACCATACGATGAATAGAAAGCTCCTCGATGCTGCCGAACCCAGTCCTGGCTGTAGTCGATCCTTACATCCTTTAATTTTGTGTCATGCCGGTAGCTCACAGGGACGATCAGCGGTAGTACACCATTGGCGGATAGGATGTATGCCCTGTTTCGATAGGTCTGTTTTTGAAAGACGGACTCCACATCCCAAATGAGCTCGTCTGATTGAGAAAGAATGGTGAAGTATTCAATACTCGGCAGGTAATGAGGCTCCAATAAAACTGATGTCATACTTCAAACAATTCTCCCTTTCCTGCCCTGACGAGCTCGGGTCCATCACCTGTGCAGTCAACGACCGTACTTGCAAGCACGCCACCATACCCCCCGTCGATCACGATATCTACTAACATTTGGAATTCGTCAAAGATCAATTCCGGATCGGTGGCATACTCGTGCACATCATCTTCGTGGATGGATGTGGTGAGAATGGGGTGACCAAGTGTTTCTACAATTTGTCTTGGGATATTATTGTCCGGTACTCGAATACCAATTGTCTTTTTTTTGGCATGGAGGATCTTTGGCACCTTGCTCGATGCATTCAAAATGAACGTATAAGGACCAGGAAGGGCTTTCTTCATCAACTTGAATGTGGGTGTATCCACTTTGGCATATTCAGAAATGTGGCTCAGGTCGTGGCAAATGAAGGAGAAATTCATTCCCTTCTTTCCTCCCTTCAGCCTTCTTACCTTCTCCAACGCCCGGGTATTGAAAATATCGCATCCTAAACCATAGATAGTGTCGGTGGGATAGATCACCAGACCTCCATCTCGTAGTACAGATACAATGTGCTCGATCTTGGCCCTTTCAGGATTTTCTTCGTACAGTTTGATGAACTCAGCAGACATGGGTGTTATAGATTTGCACCGTGCATAGTAAATGTAGATAGGGATGGGTAAACGAAAAATTCTAGCTGTTTTTTTGATTGTGTTTTCGGTGATGCTTTCATCATTTGCCTTTTATGGGCATCAGGTCATCTACACACCTAATGTGCTTGTGGATGCCCAAGAAGATAGGATCCTTACTATCCCGAAAGGGATGACTTTCGAAACGCTACAAAACAAACTGTACGACGACAGGTACGTCAATGACTTGGTGTCCTTTAGTCTGGTAGCCAAAATCCTGAACTATGATGACGGGGTACAACCCGGACACTATACGCTGACTCCAAATATGACCAATGTCCGGTTAGTGAAATTTCTTAAAGCAGGGAATCCGCCGGTTCGTGTACCGTTTAATTCCGCCAGACGCTTGGGCGACCTTATCAATCATTTCGAGAAATACCTGGCCGTAGATTCAGCAGAATTCATGCAACATGTGGCGCTTGAAGATGTACAAGCCAAGTATGGATTCGATGAAGCCAACATGATCAGCATGTTCTTGCCTGACACGTACGAATTCTTCTACAAGTCCAGCCCAGAGGTGATCTTAAATAAAATGAAGGCTGCCTATGACCAATTCTGGACGGAGGAGCGACTTCAAAAAGCTAAGAATATAGGACTCACTCCCCAGCAGGTATCGGTGTTGGCCTCCATCGTGCGAGGAGAAACGGCCAAGATGGATGAAGCGCCAAAAATTGCCGGGCTCTATAAAAACCGCTTGGACATAGGGATGCGACTACAGGCCGATCCGACACTTGTATTTGCAAACGAGGATTTTACTATCAGGAGAGTCAAAAAGGGTGATCGGGAAATAGATTCGCCGTACAATACTTACAAATACAAAGGGCTTCCCCCAGGCCCCATCAATATGCCCACCAAGGCTTACCTGGACGCAGTTTTAAATTTGGAAAACCATGACCATATCTACATGGTGGCAGATGCATCATTTAATGGCTATCATGTATTCTCCAAAGACTATGACGAGCATTTGAAAAATGCACGCAAACTTTGGAGAGCACTGAATAAAAGAGAAATAGATCGCTGATGTTTAGTCACGAACTGAAAATCCGGGTGAGATATGCCGAGACTGATCAAATGGGATACGTCTACTATGGCAACTACGCCACCTACTTCGAAGTGGCACGAGTGGAAGCCATGAGAGCCATTGGATTTTCTTATAAAGAAATGGAAGATCGGGGCATAATGATGCCAGTACTCGAACTCAAAACGCAATTCAAAAGCCCCGGTCGGTACGATGAGGAGTTGAACATTAAGGTAATGATACCAGCAATGCCCACTCTTAAAATCACCTTCCTCTACGAAGTAACTGGTGATGACGGAAGGGACGTTTGCAATGGAGAGACCACTCTCGTCTGGGTAAATAAAGAAACAGGGAAGCCCATTCGAATGCCGCAGGAGCTTACGGATCTCTTAGGCGGATTCTACCCAGACTAACAATCATTAGTTTGATTTATCTTCGTCCGATGATTTCGACCGAAGTTTCCAGAAAAGATGCCATCCTCAAGGAAGCCGCCAAGCTCTTTCGCGAAAAGGGATTTGCGGCTACATCCATGCGAGACCTTGCGAGCCGGGTGGGCATGGAAGCGGCGAGCCTCTACAATCACATTGACAACAAGGAAGAACTACTTGAGACGATCTGCAGAAGCATTGCCCAGAAGCATTCGGAAAATCTGGAAAAACTAAGCGACGAACAGTTATCCGCTTTGCAAAAATTAGAAAGGCTGATCAGGCACCACATCCGGGTCAATGCAAAATGGCCTCACATGTCGGCTGTGGCCGAAGACGAATGGCGACACCTTAGCGAGCCAGTACGAACTGATTTTCTAAATAAAAGACGTGCGTACGAAAACAGCCTGCGATCGCTAATTGATGAAGCGAAACAAGCTGGTTTAATCAAAGAAGTAAATACCCGAATCGCTCTTTACACACTCCTCTCCTCTTTGCAGTGGCTTTATCACTGGTTTCGACAAGATCGTCCCATCGACTCCTCAGAAATAGAAGAAGAAATGGTGGACCTAATTTTAAACGGACTGAAAAAGTAATGGCCAAGTTTCACGAAATACCCATCAAGAAGATCATTCGTCCCACGGAAGATTCCGTGTCTCTGGTCTTTGATCTGCCGGATCATCTAAAGGATGAATTCAGCTATTTGCCTGGTCAGCATCTTACCCTAAGAAAAGTCATTGGAGGCCATGATATTCGGCGCTCTTATTCTATTTGTAGCTGCCCGATTGATGAAGATTTGGCTGTGGCCATTAAGCGGGTAGAGGGCGGCACTTTCTCCAACTATGCCTGCGATCATTTGCAGATCGGGGATACACTGGAACTCATGCCACCCACGGGGCATTTCCATCCCAATCAGGAAAAAATCAATGGAAAGCTTTACCTCGGTTTTGCCAGTGGTAGCGGCATCACCCCCATCATTTCTATCATCAAAACCGTCTTGGCTACCGAAGATGATTGCCACTTCATTCTATTTTATGGAAACAAAAAGGCCAGCACGATCATATTCAGAGAAGAATTGGAGGGTATAAAAAATGAATTTGTAGGAAGGTTCAGTCTTCATCATATCCTGAGTCAGGAAAGGCAAGAAGCGGACCTGTTCAATGGACGAATTGACGAAGAAAAAGTGTTTCGTTTCTCCAAGGTGTTTTTCAGCCCAGAGGAAGTAAATGAGATTTTCATTTGTGGGCCAGAGCCAATGATTCTGAGCACACAGGAAGCCCTCCGAAATATTGGCATGGATGCTCAGAAGGTACATGTCGAGCTCTTCACTTCGCCCGTTGGCAAACTAGGGCAAGCGCGAGAAATCAAACATGAGAAAGCTCGAGCCGAGGTGACGATCATTCAGGATGGGAGTAAGTTCAGCTTCCCTTACGACACAGATAAGTCCATCTTAGATGCCGCTTTTGATCAGGGAGCAGATTTGCCCTATGCCTGCAAAGGCGGGGTGTGTAGCACCTGTGTGGCCAAACTGGAAGAGGGAGAAGTGGACATGGATATCAACTATGCCCTTGAACCAGACGAACTTGCCCGAGGATTGGTGCTCACCTGTCAGTCCTTCCCTAAAAGTGAAAAAGTAGTTTTAAGCTTCGACGTGTAAGGGCATCAACTAACCGATCTACCTTTACGGCAAAATAACCCTGTGGAAATACTTGTAAAAACCCTTCATGGTCTGGAAGATTGCTTAGCCAAAGAGCTTGAAGAAATTGGTGCCCAAAACGTAAAGCCACTAAAAAGGGCGGTCTCTTGTGAAGGAAATCTAGCGCTGGTCTATCGGGCAAACTACACCCTGCGCACCGCTCTGAGAGTGCTCATTCCACTGTATACATTTACCGCAAAAAACGAAAACGAATTTTATCGGGAAGTTCGCAAATTCGATTGGGAGGATCATCTGGAGCTACGACAGACATTTGCCATTGATCACACCATTGCCAAAAATGCCTCCCTCAAGCATTCGCAGTTTGCCTCACTCAAACTGAAAGACGGCATAGTTGATCATTTCCGCGACAAGACAGGCAAGCGTCCGTCCGTCAATCCCGACAACCCCGACATCCTTCTGAACCTGCATGGATTGAATGACGAATACACCGTGTCTTTGGATAGCTCAGGAAAACCACTCAATCAGCGTGGCTATCGAAAGCCCGGACACCAGGCGCCCCTAAACGAGGTGTTGGCTGCCGGACTCTTGCAGATGTCCGGATGGGACAAAAAATCCACACTCCTCGACCCGATGTGCGGAAGTGGAACGATTGCCTTGGAGGCTGCCCTTATGGCGAAGAACATTCCTGCGCAAATCCTGAGAAATGATTTTGGGTTTATGAACTGGAGCAGCTTCAACGCCATCCTATGGAACCGCGTGAAGCAGGATGCCCAGCGAGCGCTGGTTCGAGGTAAGATTTCGATTCATTGCTCGGACATGAGCGGAGAAGCCGTTCGTCTCGTGAAGCACAGCGCCAAGCTGCTCAAACTTGGGAATGGATTTGAGATCGATCAGAAGGATTTCATCAAGCTGGAAGCACCCGGCAGTTCAGGCACGATAGTGACCAATCCACCGTACGGCGAACGACTTGGAGGATCGCAAGTGGAGGATTTCTACACCAAAATAGGGGACAAACTCAAGAACGATTTTGATGGGTGGGATGCCTGGCTCATAAGCTCAAACTTCGCGGCATTGCGGGCGCTAAGACTCAGTCCGTCAGAAAAGAACATTCTCTTCAATGGCTCACTGGAATGTCAGTTTTGCAAGTACGAAATGTACCAAGGATCGAAGGCCTAGCAGCCCAGATTCTTTCGAAGGTCTCGTTCTGGAAAGCCTGGTTTTGTCTCGTCAGATTCTTCTTCAGTTTTAATTTCCTCCTTGCGCAGGCTGAGTGACTCCTCTTTCTTTGGATGATCCATTAGCGCTTTCGGACGGGTCTAATTTCGAACGTAATTGGCTGGGAACCGTAGAAAAAATTAAAACTTGAAGATAGATTGGCGGAACCAACCTGAACGGGAATAAGCACCAAGCCCGCTCCTCCCAAGTTTACACTATCCAAGGTGTAATGAACACCTAATGCAAAACCCACAACTACTCCTCCCTCGGAAGAAATAAACCATCCGTCTGGTGTGTGGGTTGTTACGCTGGCAGAATACAACCTTGAAGCACCATAGATTGGAATATAGTCATCGGAATATTCGACATAATCAATTGATGGTAATCCGTTACTATCCAATACAAAATTGTCATCGGTATCCAATTCAAATGCTAGTGTGTCTGTATTGGCCGTGTCTTGCTTAAAAGCTAATTCAGGGTAAGACGTATCAAAAATTTCACCATCTAGAAACCTCCCAATGTAATGATAATTGACAATGTCCCCGTACTCTATTTCCTCTCCATCACCTTCTTCTAAGATGAGCGCTCTTACATCAAATTCCAACGTGTCATATACTTCGTAACTATTATCTGCCAAGTAATCCTCCATGTCTTCAATATCCGCTTCCAGCTGTTCATCTGCCGTGACTACCCTGGTTAAATCATCCCCACACGCCATCTGGAAACCGATCCCGATCAGTCCAAGAATAAATAAGCCATTCTTCCACATTTTGTTCATCCTACTAAAACTTTACTATCAACCAATTTTTTGAATTTCTCAACTGTTTCGTTCAGCGATAGATCTGAAATTCCACCTGCTGCATTGTTGTGCCCGCCTCCCGAAAAATGAGCCTCGGCAAATTTATTAACCGCGATATCTCCCACCGATCGGAACGACATCTTCACCTTACCGTCCTTTTCCTTAAACAAAGCCGCCACCGACATTCCCTTAATCGAGAGTGCATAATTCACAAGCCCTTCAGTGTCGCCACTTTGTAAGTTGAATCGCTCAGCCACCTCCTGAGAAATGGCAAAATACCCAACCCCATTTTTCTTATCCACCTGAAGCAACTTACTCAATGCAAAACCCAGAAACCTCAACCGGTTCAGCGAGTTGGTATCATATATCTCTCGGCTCACTCTGCCCGTATCTGCGCCTGCTTCTATCAAATCCGCCACGGTTCGATGGACCTTTGCCGTGGTGTTGGAGTGTTTGAATGAGCCCGTGTCGGTCATGATGCCGGCGTATAAGCAATCAGCGATTTTTGGTTCCAAAGCGGCCTTTCCATCCATTCCCACGATGAGGTCATAAACCAACTCCGCTGCTGCTGCTGCCTCCGTGGAATGAATGACCAAATCAGAGAAATCCTGAGGATTTTGGTGATGGTCAATATTCACTTTTTTGGCTTTCGAATCTGCAACGAACTTCCCGAGCTCATCGATCCTTTTGAGATCCGAAAAATCCAATGAGAAAATAACATCGCACGTCAAAAACAACCCTTTCAGATCCTCTGCATTCTCCTTAGTAAAAGCAAGAACTGTCTCATTTCCGGGCATCCATTTCAGGAAATCAGGGTACTCCGTGGGTACAATCACCTTCGCTGAGTGTCCCGAATTAGTAAGGTACCAATAGAGCCCCAGCGACGAACCCAGCGCATCCGCGTCAGGATTAGCGTGCGTAGTTATCACCACGTTCTTTGGGGTATACAAGAGCTCCTTTATTGATGGTAAGTCCTTCATCATATGTGCCCACAGGCAAATGAATCCGCAAAGCTGACGAAAATTGACGACAAAGAATAAGTTTTAACAATGCTTTAGAAATAACCAAAGAGGAAAGATCGAGGATACTCCTTTTTTTGAGGCCTGAAAATGCTAGTTTTGCGCTCGATTTTAAAACCCAAAAAAGAAGAACGTAAAAATGGCTACAAACAGAACCTTCACCATGATCAAACCTGACGCTTACGCGGAGGGAAATTTCGGAGCGATCACTAAGATCATTGAGGAAAATGGCTTCACCATCA
>CAYORY010000016.1:0-19269 GCA_964406435.1 uncultured Roseivirgaceae bacterium
TTGACGCAGATCGGTTCTACTTCACCAATGATCACAAGAACACCGAAGGTCTGGCTCTGATCGCCGAGAACTACCTGGGGTTGGCATTGTCCAACACCCTCTTTTTTAATGGTTCAGGATTTCGAGAAGTGGCGGGAGCCATCCAGTATGCCAATGGCATCACGATCAGTCCTGATAGAAAAAATCTGTATGTAGCTGCACCCAGAGGCTTCAAGATATTGAAATACGAGATTTTGGAAGAGGGGTATCTTGGAGAACCGGAAACGATTGCTGCAAATACGGGCGTGGACAATATGGAGTGGGACAAGGAAGGAAATCTCTGGATTGGCTGCCACCCTGACCTGCTTACGTTCAGTTCCTACGCCGGCCTCAAGCGAGCAATTTCCCCCTCAGAAATACTGAAGATACAAGGTGATAAAATCGAGACGGTGTACATGAACGATGGTATAGAAGTTTCCGCAAGTACCGTTGCAGTTCCTTACGAAGAATATCTCTTCATCGGCACGGTGATGGATGATAAGTTGCTGGTACTGAAGAGGGACTAAACCAACACGAACTTAGGGCCGACAGGCTCCATCAGGGAAGGGTCTGGAGAAAAATGCTTATTGAAGAATCCATCCAGATCATCTTTGGTTTGCTTCGAAAGAATCGGCAGAATCTGATCCATTACTTCCCCACTGATCATGTATGGGGGCATTTCGTTTGATATGCGGTCGTAGACACAATACGCGTAGATCTGAAACTCAGCGCATTTATCTGCCGGCTTGCCCGTGATCATGCATGTGGAAATATTCTCTGTTGAAGGTCGGCCACCTCTCGCTAGGTGCTGATGAAAATCCATCTTCTCTGAGAAAAACTTCATCAACGCTTCTTGGGATTCTTTGGACATTTGATTTCGCAATCCTTCGGCGCAAGTCATGCACAGAGCATAATCGAAAACCGTATCTTTCACATTATAAGCTATGTGATTTTTGAATGCCTTTTCGATTAGGTAAGGCATCCCATCCATCAAATCTTTGCCACACTCCAGGCAATGAGTAAAGGGCGCCCCGGTTTCAAAAGAATAGAATTCCTTAGGTATTCGCTCTCGATGATCTTCTTCCATCACTTTCTTTTCCCCCAATATAAAAGGATGTAGGCCGAAGGAAAAACGGCGCGGTTGTCCTGCCGAGGCATGAGTACGACCTGCCGGGTAAAAGCCTCCACCATCAAACCAGTTTCAATCCCTGCTACATTGTTTTTGTAAGTTCCAAACTCAAAGGAAACCCCTCCTTTTACATTCACTCCCAGCAATGTTTCTGATTGGCCAAGCCCCTGAAACAACCTACCCGGCCCCACTGCACCATTGTCAAAATGGACGTTGGGGTCATATTTTTCATAGTTGCCATCATTGGTCAGAATATAATAGGGGGCGTGAAAACCAATCGAAGGGCCACCCATGAAGCCGACGTTTATCTGCACGCCTTGTTGTGTGTCTTTTCTGAAAAGGAGCTTGTCCCGGCCGTATTGCAGGCGAATAGTGTAGAGGTAGTTGGTCTTACCTATAATATACGTCTGTCCGGTCTGAGAGGTAGTTCGTGTCTCCTTTGGGTGTTTTACATTGCTCAGCTCAAAACCAAAGGTTCGGTACACGTCATTGCCCATAGAGCGCGACCACTTAAAGACCAGACTGCCCAGCACGCCACCGTTGGTGTTTTTATTAATACCCCAAATGAATTCCTTATCATACTCATAATCTTCGTCGAGCTGTGCGAAGCAGAGCAATGGGGCTAAGCATAATGCGAAAAGTAATTTTTTCATGAAGACCGATCTGCGATCAAGTAACAAAGTTAAGTGCCCTCACCCTAAGACTAGTTCCCTGTATCATCGATACTTTCATCCACGGTCTCGGCTTCTGCAGCATCGTCTCTCGTGGTGGGTTTGTCCTCTCGGCTATCCATCCAAATATCCCTCTCTTTCCTATCGAATTTGGGTTTCTTAGCAAATTTCTTCGTCCCTTTTGGGGTAATCTTTCCGTCATTCAACCGCACCCAGAACACGCTCCATTTGCGAAGGCCTTTTCGCACCAGCTTGCTGGAAACATTTTTGGCCTTCAGGTAGTTGACGCTCGGATGCATGTTTTTATGATTCGGTTTTTTGATCTTGATATTTCCCTGATGCTCAGATACTGCACGATTGTACGTATTAGTCATTCGTTCCCACCTTTTACTTACATCAAATCGGTGTTTGAACGTGGAATATCGAGGTGATCCGGGGAAATATGCCCCTTTCCAGCTTACTGGCTGAGAGTATCTTGGCGATCCTCCATAGGGCGTCCCTCGCCAATTCACCGGCTGGGAATATCTGGGAGTGCCGATTGAAGGGGTCCCACGCCAGCTCACGGGTCTTGAATATCTTGGAGCTCCTCCTGTATATGATCCCCTCCAATTCACCGGTCTGGAATACTTTGGACTGCCCAAGGAGGGTGTGCCGCGCCAGTTTACGGGCTGAGAATATCTTGCGTTACTACCCCAAGGCGTCCCCCGCCAGCTCACAGGCCGGGAATATCTAACACCGCCAAGAGCGGGGGTTCCCCTCCAGGATACAGGATGCGAATATCTTGGTGACCCACCCGCTACGGAACCTTTCCAGTTTACAGGTCGTGAAGTGCGCGCGGCTCCACCGCCTGCTACAGACCCGCGCCATGATACGGGGTGGGAATATCTTGGAGCACCAGAGCCACCTGCCGACCTGCCTGCTACTGAACTTGCCCCGGAATATCTTGGCGTAGGAGATTTTATGCTTCTGAATCTTCCGGCAATGGAACTATTAGAATATTTGGGACTTGATGCGGCACTGGTGGGGCCAGGAGGGTCTGATCGTTTGCCCTTTTTCTTCCCAAAAAACAGGAATCCGTCTTTCTCTTTTTTTTCTTTTGTCGATTTCAGTTTGGCCTTAGAATCCGTTATTAACTGGGCATGGGCAGGTGCTGCAATCAGGAATAGCAGGAAAAAACAGGATATGATGCTGAGAATGCGCAGAACTGTCTTTTTTCAAAGGTTGGCAAATATCGCCACTTTCTCAACTTCTCAGTAAGAAAGCAGCTGATTCACCTTTTCAACTAACCGATCTTTCGGCAAAAAATTGCGCTCTAAATCGGCCGCAAAAGGAACAGGCGTATCCAAACTAGCCACTCTAACAACTGGTGCATCCAATGACTCAAAGCAATGCTCCGATATGTGGGCAGAGATTTCCCCGCCTATTCCACCCGTCAGGCAGTCTTCATGAAGAATCAATGCCCGCCCCGTTTTCCGCACCGACGCTTCCACCGTTACCTTGTCCCACGGCAGCAGCGTTCTTAAATCCACCACCTCGATGGATTGCTCGTGATGTGCTGCCAATTCCATAGCCCAGTGCACACCCATGCCGTAAGTGATGATAGAAAGATCAGAACCTTCTTTCGCAATGGCGGCTTTGCCAACTTCGGTGGTGTAATAACCCTCAGGCACATCACCACTCAGGGATCTGTATAAGGCTTTATGCTCAAAGTAGAGGTATGGATTCGGATCTTCGATCGCCGCAGCAAGTAGTCCTTTTGCATCAGCAGGGTTCGATGGGTATACGATTTTGAGACCGGGAGTGTGGAAAAACCATGCTTCATTGGATTGCGAATGGAATGGCCCAGCCCCTACTCCGGCACCCGTGGGCATGCGTATAACCACATCGGCATTTTGTGCCCAGCGGTAATGAATCTTCGCAAGGTTGTTGATGATTTGGTTGAAACCACAGGTCACAAAATCGGCGAATTGCATTTCCACAATGGCCTTCATGCCTGCAATGCTCAGCCCAAGACCTGCACCCACAATGGCCGATTCACAAAGCGGTGTATTGCGAATTCTCTCTTTGCCAAACTCCTCCATGAACCCTTCAGTGATTTTGAAGACCCCACCATAATCCGCCACATCTTGGCCCATCAAAATCAATTCGAGGTGTTTTTTCAGACTTTCCTTGAGTCCGTCGGAAATGGCGTCAACGAAGCGTTTCTCTGAGGATTTCTTGCCGGGGGCAATTACCTTTTGCTGGTACGGAGCAAATAGATCGGCCACCTCTGCGTCAGTATTGGATTCTAAATCCGGCTCGTTGAACGCCGCTTTTACCGCAGCATTGATTTCGGCTTGGAGTTCTTTCTTGATGGTTTTGATCTCTTCCGGCCGTACGATGGATTCTTCGACCAGGAATCGCTCGTAATTTTCAATGGGGTCTTTGGCCGCCCATTCGTCCATCAGTGCTTTCGGGACGTACTTGGTGCCAGAAGCCTCTTCGTGTCCACGCATTCGGAACGTTCGAGCCTCGAAAATGATCGGACGCGGATTCTTTCGAATGTCTTCAACTAGCGGCTCCAATTCATTCAATACTTCCAAAATCGAGTTGCCTTCTACCGAGTAGGCCTCCATACCATATGCCGGGCCTTTGACCGTGAACGACTCAAAATTGAACTGTTCGCGGCTTGGTGTGGAGAGGCCATAGCCATTGTTTTCAATGACGAAAATGACGGGCAGGTTCCAAACCGAAGCGACGTTCAGCGCCTCGTGAAAGTCACCCTCACTGGCGCCTCCATCTCCGGTAAATACTAGCGAGACTTTCTCTTCTTTTTTCAATAGATGAGAAAGGGCAATCCCGTCCGCAATGCCGAGTTGTGGCCCGAGGTGTGAGATCATTCCCACGATATTGTACTCCTGTGTGCCGAAGTGAAAACTGCGATCTCGTCCTTTGGTGAAGCCATTGGCTTTTCCCTGAAACTGGGAGAACAATCGCTCCATCGGGACGCCACGTGAAGTAAACACGCCCAAGTTTCGGTGCATCGGAAGAATGTACTCATCTTGGTTCAGCACCATGGCTGCACCTACCGAAATCGCTTCTTGCCCGATACCGGAAAACCATTTACTGATTTTGCCTTGACGAAGGAGAATGAGCATTTTCTCCTCAATTAATCTAGGATGAATAAGGTGTCGGTGAATGCGAAGAAGTTCTTCTTTGGTGCGATTCTTAGGATCGAATTTCATGGGGGAACGTTGCTGATGCGAAGTAAGTTATTTTTGGATTTCTAATCGAAGAAATAATGAAACCAAATATCAGAGTTGGATACGGATACGATGTGCATAGGCTGGAAGAAGGCGAGGAATTTTGGCTTGGGGGCATCCTGGTGCCACACACCAAAGGCGCAGTAGGACACTCGGATGCGGACGTCCTCATTCATGTGATTTGTGATGCCCTGCTTGGGGCGGCCAACCTGCGGGATATCGGGTTTCACTTCTCCGATCAAGATCCGGCGTTCAAAGGAATTGACTCGAAGATCCTGCTGAAGCAAGTGATGGAGCTGATCCGAGAAAAGGGCTATGAGCTGGGTAATGTGGACGCCACCATCTGCTTACAAAGACCTAAAGTGAACCCGCACATTCCTGAGATGAAAAAATGCCTGGCTGAAGTAATGGGCGTTTCAGAAGAGGACATTTCCATCAAAGCGACCACTACCGAGAAGCTTGGATTTGTCGGAACCGAGGAGGGTGTGAGTGCCCATGCGGTGGTGTTGGTGTTCTCGTGATTCATCCTAAAGAAGCTACATGCCTAGTAGCTACTTCAATGTGAAAGGGTTTCATCAGTTTCTTTTTT
This sequence comes from uncultured Roseivirgaceae bacterium, assembly GCA_964406435.1. Lineage (GTDB taxonomy): Bacteria > Bacteroidota > Bacteroidia > Cytophagales > Cyclobacteriaceae > JAAEPI01. Next base: position 5,650 of record CAYORY010000016.1, read on the forward strand.
CTAGTCGTCCAGTTGTAGATCTCGTTCTGGATATGTTCCAGATTATGAATGCCAGTATTTCTTTTTACAAAGTCAACTGTTGCTAGGAGTTCTAGCCCATAGGGAGATTCGAAACCGTGAATAAACTGAAGCACTTCCGTGATTCTGTCCTTTTGTTTTTCGGTTAATTCATCTTGAACAAACTTCTCTACTTTCCACAAGTTCTTTTTGTCAATCGATATGGTAGTGCCAGGCTTATTATCTTCTTCTTTGAACCAAATAAAATATCCATTCAAGTATTTTAACAGGTGCAATAATTTATGTGCATAAGGTCCATAGTGACCCTTCTCAAAATTCAAATTTAAAGGCTCGCCTTTCAGCTGAAGAAAATAGGCAAGTTTTTGTGCCACTAGCATGTTCACTGAATAACCCAATGATTGATACTCATTCAAAATGTGAATAAGCATGGCTCTTGCTGCAGTTAGCTCTACGTATTCTTTATGAACCATTTTCTGATCAGAAAAACCAGGTTCAAAAATTCTAATATCAACACCCAGACTAACATCCTCAAGGATAGAAACCATTAATGGCTTAACGTCATTCCACTCAAGTTTACCATTTCCACAACCAAGTGGAGGGATTGAGATTGATTCGATTTTGTAATCGTGAATTTTTTGTTTAAGATCCGTTAGACCAGTCCGAATATACTCAAGCTTGGAAGGGTGTCTCCAGTGTTTTTTGGTAGCAAAATTGATAACGTATTCAGGCCCTAAACGACCAGTGCTAACAACTTGGACTTTTCCAATTTCAAAGGTTCCCAGCTCAATTGCTTTTTTGTATTCATCAAAAACAACTGGGAAGGACTTTTTGAAAGATAGGGCTATCCCTTTGCCCATTACGCCAACTGTGTTGACAGTATTTACAAGAGCCTGAGTGTTGGAATCGAGAATGTTGCCCGTTGTGAAACTTATCATTTCTTAATTTAAAATTAATAATACCAATTGGACATTGCAACAGTTTTAATCTCTCTTGAATGCTTCTTGAGTTGACTGCTCACGTTATTTAACGCTTTGTCATTATATGCTGCTATTCCAATAATTGCATCAATTGTAAGTTCATTTTTGATTAGAAATTCAGCTTGCTTTCTTCTCTTTCGGTCTGGATCACTCTCAGAATCAAACCACTTACTTGCATTTACAATGTCCCAATCGATTTTGTCTAGAAACTTAACATCATTGAATGCTTGTGAAAAATTATGGTAACCATGACCGTCATAGAATACAAAATCAGATTTGAGGCTGACAACTTTTTCTATGGAGCTCACTAGATAAATTATTTCCTCTTGCGAGCGCTTGAGAACTCCCAAATAGCCATTTTTAATGTTGTATAACATTGGTGATCGATAGCCAAAATAGAATGCGACGTAATCGCTAAAAGTACCAAAGGGGGATATTTCAATTTGTTTAGTTCTTCTACTATCCTTTAAACTTTTGTCGCCAATACCAACATAATTTGGATCAGCATCGTTGTGAACCGGGCATGTCAGTTTTCCACAAGATAGAATGTAGTCCAAGTTATTAATATGGACTATGCGATAAATATATTTCCTTTCTGGAATGGACATTACCGTAAGTTACTACTTCTTGACCCGCATCTTTCACTCATACAACTTCACCCCTGCCTCATAGTACTTATCCCCCTCGGTCCAGAAAGGCTTTTTAGGGTCATTGCCGATCAGGCGTCCGGTGAGGACATAGGCGCTCCAATACTTATGGATATAGGACATGTCCAGGCTTTCCACATGATCCCCGGCCTGGTGGTAGTATTTCATGATTTCTTTATCAAAGCTTGTGAAACCTAAGCTAAAGTCAGGAGCCGGCACGCCCATCTTGGCAAATTGCACATTGTCAGACCGGTCGAAAAGGCCCTGCTCTGGCGCAGGATCATCAATGACCTCTAGTCCGAATGCGGTCACAGCTTTTTCAATATTTTCCTTTGCAGTAGTTCTTGACAGTCCTATGACTGTCACTTTGGAGGTGTCGTTGTAGCCGCCATTGTCCACATTGTTGCAGTAGACCATTTGGTTCACTGGAAGCGGGGAATTGTCTACGAAGTACTCGCTACCCAACAAGCCTTTTTCCTCAGCCGTGAATAGCACGAAAAGCGCTGATCGCTTGGTTGGGTTTTTTGCAAGGTTCTTTGCCGCTTGCAACACGGCCACCGTCCCTATACCATTGTCGCGGGTGCCGTTGTAGATAGAATCGCCCTTAGCATCTGGCGTGCCTATGCCCACATGATCGAAATGCGCACAATGAACTACAAACTCTTCCTTCAATTTTGGATCAGAACCTTCCACAAATCCGAAAACATTCGGCGCTGTGAAGGCATTTTTGTCAGCTCCTTCTACTGATACACCAACTTTCGTAACTTTCTCGAATGCTATCATGGCACTTCGGTTATCATCATTAAGCCAGAAAGAAGGGAAGTCATCGCTTGGCTCACCTTTGTCCAACTGCACTTTGTCTTTGTCGAGGTATTGCACCAGAATTTTCCAAGGAAGTTGTGGCGAATTATAGATTTCAATTAATCCTGCAGCTCCGGCTTCTTTGGCTGCTGCCCTCTTTGCTGTAGTCGCACCGAACAACTGCTGTGGGCTTTGGACTGAGCCGTCACCGCACATGGCCACCACCATTTTTCCTTTCACTTTGGCCATTTTTAATTCTTCCTCCGTGGCGTATTTCAGGACGACTATTTCCCCGTTCCAGTCCATGTTTCCACCGGATAGCTGTAGGAAATCATCAGCGTAGGCAAAACTTTGATCCCCTGTTACAATGGCACCACCAGATGGTGGTTTCACTTTCACGAAGGGCACACGCTGTGTGTAGTCAGGGTTAGAATCAAACGGTTTTACACCGTACATCGCCAGTTGCGTGGCGATGAATCTGGCGGCCGCCTCCTGTCCATCGGATGGCGTGTCGCGTCCTTTCAGTTCGTCGGAGGCCAGGAAGGAAAGTTGGGCTTTGGCTTCATTGAGCTGAACAGATTCAATGACCAAATCTTTGTCGGATTGAGCGGAGGCGACAAGACAGATTGCAAGAAGGGCTAGGCTAAGGAATGATTTCATGAGTTCACATTTTAGGTGGAAGATAGAAAGGAAATTACTTTTGGCTATGTCACTGAAAATCATTCGCACGGAAGATGGCTCCCAAAGCTTGTACAATGAGGAGTTGAATGAAACTTATCATTCTACTAAGGGGGCGCAATCGGAATCGGACTATGTTTTCTTGGATAAAGCACTCAGTTACTGGATAGAGACCAAATCAACCAATCACCAATCACCAATAACTATACTGGAGGTTGGTTTCGGTACGGGTTTGAATGCGTGGCTGACCTGGAAGTGGGCGGAAGAGAAGAAACGATCGGTTCACTTTTATTCTTTAGAGCCTTTTCCCATTCCCGAGGAAGTATGGTCGAAAATGGATTTGATTTCGGATACGCAGTTTTCAGAGCTACATCGTGCGGAGTGGAATGAAGAGGTGAGTTTTGGAGAATACTTCAGGCTGGAAAAGCAAACTATCGGGTTGGAACAATTGGACAAACAGGAATCTTTTGAAGTTATCTATTTTGATGCGTTTGCGCCTAGCAAACAGCCGGAGGTGTGGGCTATTGAAAACCTCAAAAGGTGTTTTGATTCCCTAAAACCTGGTGGGAATTTAACCACGTATTGTGCGCAAGGTCAGTTCAAGCGAAACCTAGCTGAGGTTGGATTTCAGGTGGAGGTGCTGCCGGGAGCTATGGGTAAGAAGGAGATGGTAAGGGGGATTAGGAGTTAGGAATTAGGGTTTAGGAGTTAGGAATTAGGGTTTAGGAATTAGGATTTTGTTTATTCTCAAGCTGATTTCTTGGGCATTTTTCAGAATAATAAAGTGTCCCTTCCCCAATGCTTCGGCGTTCATGCGCTTTTTGTAAGGTAGGATGGGGTCAAGGCGGCCATGAATGTGGTAGAGGTTTTCGGGCGGAGTTTCATTTTGCCAGTTTACAATCGCACCCAAAGCCCATTGCACAAACTGTGGGTCAGTATCACGAATGATGCCCTTTGCTACTTCCCTGTTTCGCTTGTGAAATGGGAAACCAACGTATGCGCCTAAGACGGGTGGCTTGAAAAGCCGAGTGGGTAATTTCTGAGCGAGCTTGTATCGCTGCGAAATGTTGGCCATCCAAGGGAGTTCGCGTCTGGTGGCTGCTGATGAAATCAAAATTGTAGCAACGGGCTTGAGCGTCTTACTCAATTCAGACGCCAGCATTCCTCCGAAGGAAACGCCCAAGAGAGCGAAAGGCTGTGATGTGTCGACTTGCTCCCCTAGTCGTCCTGCGTAAGATTCTAAAGTCTCGTTTGGCTTAGGATCTACCCACTGAATGGGTACAATCTCATGATTAAGTTTCAGATACGAAAAGATTCGTTGGTCTGCACCTAGTCCACTAAAGGCGTAGATTTTCATTAATCCTCAAAGATCGAAGGAAAAATGGTTAACGAAGAACCTTGATTGGAAAATCCTGTCCGGTGCTGAATCCCGTTGGATATTGAGCATTTCCCCCGCCGTATTGCTTGGTGAGTTCGGGTACTCGATCTTCCATGTAAGCTTTGATTTCATTCACGGTGAGTTTCTTGTCACCACTATCTGCCTTACCATCAAGCGCTTCCAACAGCGCATAAGTAAATGCTCCATGCTTGAGCTCTTGAAACTCTGTAGCGAATTGTGTGCTTCCGCTGGCAGAAATCAATACAGTTCCCGAACTTCTGGCCAATTGCACAATGGCTCGTTCCTCTGAGCTTATACCCCTTGCAGCAAAAGTCTGAACAGCCTCACCGGAGTGACAGGCATCCAGAAGGATGAGTTGTTTTTGCGCTTTGATAGAAGCTAACCATTCCTTGATTTTTCCGGCTGAGATGGCTCGGGTGGCTAGTTGCTTAGAGTCGCCATACAATTGAGTTACATCGGATGGCACCAAGTAGTAACTGGCCTCTTCGGAGTTGTCAATGGTGCCGTGTCCGGCATAGTAGAAAATGAAAACGTCTTGTAGTTTGGCCTTCTCTTGTACCTCTTTGATTTTTGACTCAATGAATTCAAGCGTAGCGTCTTCATTGTAGATTTCGGTGATGTATACATCTTGATAGATGTCTTCAGCATTCTCAACAATTTTCTTGGTAAAGGACTGTGCGTCGGCATAGGCATAGTTGAGGTTGTAGGAGGGGTTAGCGTATTTATTGATACCAATAGTGAAAACATAAAGGTCAGAGATCGCAGAAGTTTCTCCAGTAAACTCAATGTCCAATCGATTCGGTTGAGAGTCAATGTTCTGAAAGTTGGTGGCCACAATTTCAATTTTATTTAGCCCATTGAGCAAGGGCAGAGTGAATTCCTTTTCGATTCGCCTCTCCTCTTTTTCACTGATGTTCTTTTCAATCAGTGCGAGCTTATCGTTGTGATAAACTTTGAATTCTTTAATCCCACCCCCACGATCGTACAAAGAGGTTCTGAATATGACCGGACTTACGTCTGTAGTGTAGGTCTGGCTGAAACTTTTTCGTGACAAATAAAAGCCATTTCCTTCCTTGTCTTTGATGTAGGGAGATTCAAAAAAGGCCAATGAGGGTTTATTGAGATTAGTAAGATCGAACTGGCGCTCACCCGTTTCTTCAAGAATGCTTTCAACACTTCCTCCGGTCTTAAAAGCCGTGAAGAAGGCTTTCGGTCGGTACAGGATTTCAAAATACTGATCAACCGAAAAGAAGCTCGTTCCAGCATCAAATCCATCTTTGGTTTTCCACCCGAGGTAAGCAGCTCCTTGAGGGGAAGAGGAATAGTAACCTTCCTTGGACCACATCACCCAATTACCATTTTTGGTTACGAATAGATTCATCAAAGGCACGATGGTTTTTTCCGAACTCTCAAGATTCCAAGCGATGATTTTTTGATCCTCGCTAGCTGAGATCAGGATCTTTTTGTTCGGGCTAGTGGCAATGGCACGGATGCCAGCTTCGTGCCCCTTGTATTCGGAAATAAAAGCTCCCTTGGCGTCATATTTTTTGAGAGAAAAGTCACTCCCAACTAAGTAATTCCCGTTTGACAGTTGGTTTACAGTCAGAATTCGTCCGTCTCTATTTTCATCATTTTTAATCAAGGATCCATCCAAGAACTTTACCTTGTAAGGATTAATCTTTTGATATAAAGGAGCGATTTCCGAAACGGCTTGATCTACAGTGACCAAGCTGTGGGTCGCAAAGTCAAAAGAATAATTGAAGCGATTGGATTCAGCATTATTTCCAATCAGCAATTTGGAGGAATCGGTAAAGGCCAGATTCCAAACAGAGAGCCCATCTCCGTTGATGATTGAGCTAAGACGGCCGCTAAGCGGATTCCAGATCATTATTTGATTGTTGTTTCCTCCAGCAGAGGCCACTTGATAGCTCCCCAGCGTAATCTGCGGTGAAATCGCAGATGAGAGAACTGTATTGTCGTGTTCCTTGAAAACAGCCAGTTCATTCCCGTCTGGCAAAGAATACGTCTTTCCCTGACCAGAACCTTCGGTCATTACCACCGCCACTCTTCCGTCAGGTGATAGAGAGAGGCTGGTTATAGGATTTTCCAGTCGGTCGATCTTTCTGACATGTTTTCCATTGACATTGAACAGTTGAATGTATCCGTCCTTGCCTCCTGTGATCAGATGCAAACTGTCAGGTGAGAAAGCGACCTGATTGATACCAAAGAAATGTTTGTCAACTCGAGTAAATTCAGCACTCCTCAGCTCAACTAAACTTAGAAATTTGCTATCAGATGCTACGGCGAGCCTGGAATCATCAAAGTCAAAATCAAGGTCATTGACGGCACCTTCGGTCTTGAAGGATTTGGTTTGAGCGAGTTCCCCATCTTTTAGGTTCCATAGAATTATGTTCCCTTCAAGATCTCCTGAGGCTAACAAACTATTATCATGAGAAAATGAAATAGCAGAAACTGGGCTTTGATGCCCCTCGGCGACAATGCTCTCCTTTTTGGTCACTAAGTCTAGCAGCACAATCGCGAAAACGTCATCCTTTTTAATGTATCCACTATAGGCTAGTTTTTGACCTTTTGCATCAATTGCAGCGCTGTAGATCATCCCCTCAGGCCCCAAATCAAGTGGTGCGAAAAATTTGTCCTGTAAAGTCCCGGTCGATAAATCCCACAACTGAATGGTTTTATCCTCCGAGAGTGAAATGAGCGTATTATTGGGCGTAAATAGAAGTTCGTGGATTTTGCCGCTATGGCCTTTCGGGTCAACTAGCATCTGATAATCCTGAGCCGAACTCAGGACAACATTGCCAAAAATGCACAGCAACAGCCCAAAATATTTCCTCATAGTTGATAGATTGTAGATGGAATTTAGTGGAAAAGCACAAATTCCACACATTGCTACCACTAGCTATGATTATGAAATTGGGTCTTTTTCTAAGCCTTGGGCTGTTTCTTGCCTACTCTGGTATTGGTCAATCCATCCCCATCGTCAATCAGAAGATGACGGATTATTTCACTTATGATCCATCCCGAACTGGGCTCTCAGGAGGCAGTTTAGTATTTAGTCACCAGCAGTTAGCGACAGGTTTTGAGAACTCTCCGATCACAAATTTTTTAGGTGGTCACACAAGAATACTTTTTGATCAGATTGGCTTAGGCGGCAATCTATATTACCAAGAATCAGGGATTATTAGAACCTATCGGATCGTGGCAAGTGGTGCGTATCACATGCGTTTAAATGATGATCTCAAGGTGTCATTCGGGATAGCTCCAGAATTCACACGCGGGGAGTTGAATTTTCAGGAACTTTTTGTGCTGGATATGGACGATCCTGTACTGCAAAATTATGGAACCGATTCAGGGTTTGATGTTTCGTCTGGTGTCAGTTTACATCACAGAATTTTTGATGCAGGAGTAGTTTTGAACAGAATGATTTCAGTGACTCAAGGCTCAGAATCTACTCGTGCTTTTCCTGGAGTAGTTTCCGTTTATGGACAAGGAAAAATGACGATGCGATCCGAATTGGATCTGCTGGAACCAATGGTGTTTGTCAACAGATATCAAGACGGAACGACACAGGTAGATGTCGGAGGATTCTACACTTATGAGAATTTGATTTTTGCCGGATTGATGTATCGCACGCAATCTCAGCTGGCTATGAGCCTGGGTTATAATGTGAAAAGTCGGCTAGTTCTGGGGTATTCCTATCAAACGCCGATTAGCTCAAGTACGCCGATTAGTAGTGCACATGAGATCACCATTCGAGTGAATTTGAATAAACAGTATTTTGAAAGTCAGGGATTGCAACGAGACGCTGACACCATTTCACCGGAATTGAAAGGAATAAATTAGACTATGAGAAAAGCGGTATATTCTGTTTTCGTTTTGCTGAGTTGCTTGCTTGCTGGCCAGAGTATAACCTTTGGTGAAACCAGTATGGCTGGTTTACCTTCGCTCTCCAACCCGACAATGGAGTGGGTAGATTTTGACAATGACGGTGACCTGGACCTGATTTATCATGGGTTGGATGTCAACACTTATTTCGCTGGGATTTTTGCTAACACGGGTGATAATGTATTCACCTTGCACCAATCTCTTCCCTCTTGGGTTTCAGCTTCATTTTCATGGCAGGACATTGACCTTGATGGAAAAATGGATTTTGTAGTCGCCGCTGAATCACAAGAGAGAGAGCTGGTTAATTATTTATACCGTCAGAATGATGAAGGGAAGTTCGAGCAAAGTGTCTTGGGCTTTCAGGGGTTGTATGATGTAGAGTTCCAATGGGCTGCATTTAACAATGATCAATTCCCAGACTTAGTTATGAAGGGGAGAGATGATGAAGGACAATGGTATGGATTTGTTTCCAAGAACCTTGGGGATGGGTTTTTCAGTACGATTTATGGCTATGTGTTGGGTGGGTCATTTTTCGCTAATGAAATGGAGATGGTTCCAAGTGACTACAATAGCGACGGGCTGACGGACTTGGTCGTCGTGACTGAAAATTCCCTTTACTTTTTTGAGCAGGACAACACGAGCAATATTAATTATCAATCAAGCTTGCGACAATTGGGACATTACTCACTCCCCTTGACCAAATCGGTCATTGATGGTTCGGGAGTGATGAATTACTTCTTCTGGGCAGAGATAGAGAACGTAGTGGAGGTTACCAGCGGTGGTTCTTATTTTGACGCAAATACGATAATTGAGGAATCCATCGGTATTGTCGATGGAGATTTTGTCTTCAAACTCAATGATTCTTTTGGCGATGGAATCACCTCATCTTCAGGCTTGATTTTGAAAGATGCCACGGACGCGACCATTTTCGAATACACTTTCGGAACAAACGGACCCTTCTCAAACATCGACTATCCTTTTTGCATTGGAGCGGGCTGCTATGAAAGCCCATTAACATTAACCATTCATACCGACGATTACCCAGAAGAAACCAGCTGGCAGATAGTCGAGGCGGGCGCGAGCATCACTAATGGGCCAGCTCGAATGACTTATTCATTTTTTGATGGTGTCACTCTTTCGAGCGACCCGGTTGGGGAAGTTATTTATGGATGGTTTGATGTAGATCAGGATGGACAGTCAGATGCATTGGTTCAGCCAGCTCCTGGTCAATGGCAGTGGTTACTCAATGAGTCAGGCACCTGGTCATCCACCGGTACCTTTTTGAGCAATGATAAACCTCAGGTGGTAGATTTTGATGCAGATGGCATTCCTGAGATGATCGCAACCTCAATCAACGGGAACGGGACAACTTCATTTTCCATCAACTATGTTATTGAAACACTGATGCCTTACCAAACTGCGGTACCGAGCATTGCTTTTAGCACCACAGATGAAAGCACAAACACAGCTTATGTGTATTGGGATGTTTTCGATCCATACGCAACATATGTGCTGGAGCTGGAGAAAGATGGAGTGATGCAAGAAACCATGAAAACAGCTGCCGATCCGTTTGGCTACTGGGGTAATACTCCTCAAGGTCAGATGAAAATCAATGAACCTGCGACCTACAATGTGCACATCAGAGCTATTGGTGCGAATGGGATTTCAAGCGAGTCTGTAAGCACTCCTGACTTCATGGTAAGTAGTCAGGTAGCGGAAGACCCGTATGTGGTCATTCAGCAAGACTTTCCTAATCTCTCCACCGATGGGGTGGTCAGGTGGATTGACATTGATAACGATGGGGATTTGGACTTGTTCATGACCGGAGCGAGTAGTCCGTGTTCGACTTTATGTTTTGAAAGCTTGCTCTATGAAAATGTCAATGGAAAATTCGAGCAACTGGATGTTTCATTTCTGCCGAATGACCTATCGCAGATTTATTACGCAGATTGGGGTGATTATGACAATGACGGTGATCTGGATGCAATCGTTGCGATTTATAACGTTAATACAATGGCATACCAGACGGTAATCTTTGAACAACGGGATAAGAAGTTTTTTCAAGACACCAGATCTTCATTTCCCTACGAAAACAGGAATTTGAAATGGGTGGACTTTGATAATGACGGAGATCTTGATTTGTCAATGTCCCGCCTGAACACCGATAGTAACAGCGAAAAGACCTTTCTCTATGAGAACAATGAAGGGGTATTCTATGAGTTGGAGACTTCATTTTTTGACCTTCCCTCCTTTTCACTCGATTGGGTGGATTATGATAAGGATGGTGACTTTGATTTGTTTCTAACTACCATCGAAGAAGGCGGACTCAACAGTCAATTGGTTTTATTTCAGAATAATATGGGATCATTTGAGCGTATTGATCCTGCTGTGGACCAGTTGATAGATCCAGCCTTGGCTTTTGGGGATTATGACAATGATGGAGACCCTGACTTACTAATTGCAGGCGCGATTAGTATTGGGCCGTATGAGTATAAATCCGTTCTTTTTCGAAATGAGGATGGGGATTTTGTTGAGGATCAGGTTTTTGAAAAGCAGTGGGGCCGAAGCATCAAATGGAATGACTATGATGCCGATGGAGATTTGGATTTCATCATCTCTGGAGATTCCGAAAGCAGTTTTGGTCCGGTGACTCTTTTGTATCAAAATGATGGTGGCACTTTTAACATCGTAGAAGATAACATAATTGATCTTTCAAACCCCGTATTTGCATTTGGTGATTTTGATCTGGATGATCGTATGGACTTCCTGATAAAGGGTAACATCAGTAGTACCAATAACCGCACGCGCCTTTACAAGAACAACACATTGAACAGCAACACTCAACCTGATCCACCTAGTAACCTACGTGTAGAAGTTTTCGCAAATGGAGGACTAAACGAAAAATCTATAACAATCACTTGGGAAGCGGGCTCAGATGCCGAAACACCTGCTGCGGGATTACAATATGAAGTCACTTTATGGCGGAACGGTGAGATTTTCACAGTTCAGGTTCCTTTCGACATGAATGCCTATAACACGCTTTCCCAGAGCTTCTATAACCTACCCCCAGGATCATACACAGCTCTGGTTCAAACCAGAGATGCCAGTTTTAAGAAGTCGGAGTACTCAGATCCTGTCTATTTTGAAATAACTGAGCCGTTTGTTCTTTCGACTTTGAGCCCGCAGATAAACCCTGATTTCTTCACGATTAGAAAAGCCGATTATGATAATGACGGAGATTTAGACATGCTAGTTTTTGATCTGAATGGATCCTTCCTATACGAAAATGACGGTTCCGATTTTGTGCAGAAGGAGCATCCATTTGAGCAGTTGAATTATGGAGGTAATGCGGCTTGGTCAGACTATGATTTGGATGGAGACCTGGATGTTGTTATTTCAGGTCAAATTTTAGTTGACAATTCGGTCAGCCCGTTCATGGCAGTTTATAAAAACGATGGGGGCATGTTTGTGGAAGACGATCAAGGTATTGAACAGGGCTTTACTCGTATCATGAACTGGTTTGACATTGAGAATGATGGCGATTTGGATCTGATGATGACTGGTGAGTTTTTGGGCTTTGAATCTAAATTGGTGTTCTATGAAAATCAAGCATCAGTTTTAGCTCCGGTTGAGTTGTCCATTATTACACTGGATGGAAATCAGGAAAGGGAATCCCTGACTTGGGGGGATTTTGATAACGACGGAGATACAGACTTTATACAATCCGGGACCAACCAAAACACAAACTATGTTCCACGCACAAATATGTGGGATAACGAGAATGGCACCTTTGTTTTAAAACCGACCTCACTTCCCAATCTTGGTGCTGGGATACTCACGAGTGTAGATATAGATGCTGACGGAGACCTGGATCTGTTTTTTGATCAGCAAAACTTCGGAGTTCGAATTTTCAAAAATGAAGGAGGTGATTTTATCGAATTGGAGAGCTCATTTCCTATTTATGTAGACCAGGAACCTGAGGTCGCCTGGGGTGACTTTGATAACGACGGAGATCTTGACCTGATAAGGAACGGGTTCTTTTGGGTTTTTGAGCTACAATTTGGCTATGATGAGGCACGGCTTTATCGAAATGACAATGGCGTTTTTGTAGACACCCAGATTTTTATAGAGGGAAGTTCATTTGATTTTATCGATCATGACAAGGATGGAGATTTGGACATTTTGGGAGTAAGCCCTTCCGGCCAATATGTATTCTATCAGAATACGCTGAATCATGTCAATCAAGTTCCCGGAACAGTCACCAATCTATTGGCCGAAGAGACTGACGGTGAAATCCACTTCTCATGGTCTACGACGATAGATACAGAAACGACAAGTGAAGCTCTGAGCTATAACTTTCATCTGATGTCAGAGACTGAGAATCTGGTGATGCCAACAGTAACACCCTCCGAAGATTTAAGCCTTTTCCAACTTGGTAACACAGGATTAAACCCGTTCTATACCTTTAAAGGTGAGGTAGATGACGGAGTTTATCACTGGTCGGTGCAGGCAATTGATAATGCTTTCAAACCTGGTGCATTTTCAGAAGAAAAAACATTTACTTATTGTTACAACTACGCGAGCTCCTCTATTAGCATCAGCACCACCGCTCAAAATTTTGTGAAAGACGTGAACATTCCATTTACGAGTGATTTGCCCGAGGGAACTACGGGTGTGCTCTGGGACTTTGGAGATGGCTCCACTTCTACCTCAGCAAACCCAGTTCACTTGTTCGCTTCGGCAGGGAGCTTCACGGTCACATTGACTTCAACCTCAGACCTTGGCTGTGCCAATTCTACCACAATGGAAATTGAAGTTTCGGATGATGAACTCTCATCAAGAATTACAACGGTCATTACTCCGAACGGAGATGGAAAAAATGACTTTTTGTATGTGGAAAATGGTACCCAATACCCCAATAATCTTTTGAAAATTTTTAACCTCCAAGGTCACTTGCTTTACCAAAAAACAAACTATCAGAATGATTGGGGCGGAACACACAAGGGAAAGCCTCTGCCGGCCGGTCAATACCTCGCAGAGTTTTATAACCAGATCACCGGGGAGAAGACTCATCAGGTTTTTAACATCCTCTACTAGTCCTCAAAGATCGCATCTTCTGTAAATTTGCGACCCAGACCACTCACGCCGGACACACAGAAAAAGCCTACCACACTTACCCGAGAATCGTCGGAGA
>CAYORY010000017.1:0-18982 GCA_964406435.1 uncultured Roseivirgaceae bacterium
TTTCCATCTTCATAAAAGAAAGTCGTGTTGTATTCTCCACTGTTATCGCCAGACACCAAAGCACCATAGACAATGCCTCGCTGCGTGTTGATCCTGCCTTCCCGAAGTTTTACGCCCTCACGGTAAAAGGTGCCTTTTATTTCTGAGCCAGTCACCTTGGTAATCTCCATCATCGCGAAGTTGTCATCATCAGTGATGTGCGGACTCATGTCGAGTTTCCATGTGCCCAGTAAAACCTCAGGAGAATCCTGGCCGATTGCGTCATTTCCAAAAAGAAGCAGGCCAATTGCCAATGTTAAAATTGCTTTCATGATTATGTGTTTTGTTTAAAATCTGAAGCAATTTTCCTGAAGAGATCCGTCTCAATTGTCCCAATTAGACAATTGAACCCTTTTTAAAATCTTGCAGTGGAGTCAATTATAGAATTGACACGTCAGCTTGGTCGCTTTAATTGGCTTGGTGATAGGCCGAGATGCTTCTGTACTGCCCTGTTGAAGGAAGATTTGGAATTGAAACCCGCTTCAAAGGCCAACGAGAGCAACGTGTATTTATCATTGGAAGAATCGTTAACCATCTTATCGACTTCAGATACCCTACATTCGTTGATATAATCTGTGAAGGATTTATGGAGCACCTCATTCAAAGTTTTGGTCAGGAGGTAAGGCTTTATTTCTAATTTTTCGGCAAGGCTGGTCAGCGTAAGCTCTGAGTCTTTGAAAATTTTATCCACCTCCATTGATCTTTGTAATCTTTCAGCAATTTCCTCCAGGCTCTCTAGTTCTGAGTCACTCAGTTTTTTACGATTTTTGAGTACTCTCTGATCATTTCTGATGATACTTGAAATCCCGAACCAGTAAATCAAGATTGCCATTCCAATAAAGAAAGGATAATAGTGAAATCGAGTGAAATAAAAATACCAGGCACTCACAGTCGTGATGAAAATAAGGAGGTCTACAACTAGAATTACGAGAACGATGGAGTAGTATGCAGCGAAACCACGGATAAGAGTTTTCACCCATTTCAGATTTTTCTCGTTTACCTCATGCGCTTGCAGTCCAATGAGTAGCTGGTGAGATTTAACTGAAAAGAGAATGATCAAGACGCTGGCAATAATGGGCACGGTCGAATAATTCATCCAATAATTATATCCCCAGTAACCCAGCCAGCTTAAACTTTCCTTGGTACCATCCCAATAGAAATTTTGGGAGCGAACATATATGCTGCATACAACCTGAACTAGAACTGGAAACAGTAACCAACGATCTTTTTTCGTGAATTTATAATTGGGCGTTACCTGCGCTTTTACATACAAAAAAAGAAGTGGACCATACGACCAGTTCAAGTCCAGGGTCAAGTGGTAGTAGGTGTCATAGTAGCCAATATCAAATAGTCTGAGCACTTGATTGAGTAGGTCGTAGGACAATACCAGGAGTAAGGCTGCCTTGTATCGGTTGGCCACATGGGCGGACTTTCGCCAGAGTAGAATGGCAAAAATAACCCCCTGTGTGAGTCCAATAGATAGAATGACGGCTAGTATGCTCGTGAGCGAATCCATGGCATAAAGATGCAATCCGTTTCAGGATTATTGGTAATCTGCTGGCTTTAAGATTTAAATTCTGTCAGTAGCTTAGGGAAATGTATGAGACGCTAAAAGCTTCATTTTGCCTGATTTTGTAAAAATGTCTATTTCTAGAATTTGGGTTAAACCCCACCCTTTCATTTTCAATAGGAGTAGCGTGATTCTACCAGGAGTCACCACATTTCTGATACTGGCATTTTTTGCCCCGTTTGGTTTTCAGGAGATGGAGTTGATTACCCGGTTGGGGTTTGCCCTATTCTTTGGCCTGTTGGCTTCCTTTTCTGTATTACTGGTGGTCAGGCTGCTAAAAGCAAGCTACCCAAGCCACAGCGAAGAGTGGACTGTTGGCAAAGAGATACTACTTGTCTTGGCCGTGCTGAGCACCATATGCCTTTTGGTTTTTGTCATTCTTTTCTCTTTTGGTTTGACAGACCTGACAGCTTCTGATCTATTTAAGCGGGTGATCGTCACTACCATAACCATCAGTTTTTTTCCTGTCGTTATCCTGGTACTCTTCGAACAATACAACCATCAAAAGAGCCAGTGGAAAAAGGCACAGGAAATGAGCCGCATGCTACTTCCTGCAACGACCGAACAAAGAGATAACCTGATCCAACTGTTAGGTGAAAATGGTAAACTGGAACTTCAGGTAAGTCCACAGGAACTGATCTACCTGAAATCAGATGGAAACTATGTGGACGTGATCTATGGCACTGACCTGCCTGAAAAGAAGCTGGTCAGAAACCGTCTCAAGATACTTGCCGAGGAGCTACCAAATGAGCTATTTTTCCAATGCCATAAAAGCTATATCGTGAATAAACGTAGCATTATCTCCGTGGAAGGCAATGCCCGAAACTTTGAATTAAAGCTTCGGAACGTCCCAGATTTCATCCCTGTGTCCAGAAGCAAATCAGAGGAACTTACCCAGTTTCTTAAGGGCTAATTATTCAAGCCCCATACTCTTGAGGGCTGCATTTAAGTGGCGAAGGTTTTTTGGTTGAAACACTTTCTTTTCTCTCGCAACCTTTTTCTCAACAGTAGACAATATTCCTCTCCTCATTTCACCGCTAATTGGAATTCCGTTTTTAAAGACCATTTCAATTTCTTGAGTGTACGATATGTCATTTAGCGGATTATTCCTTAATATTAAAAAATCTGCTTTTTTCCCTGCCTCAATTGTCCCATATTGATCTGACAACTGCAAGCACTCTGTCGCATTTATTGTTGCAGACTGCAATGCTTGCAAAGGAGAAAATTGAAAATCATTTGCTAAGTTTTGAAGCTCTGTATGAAGACTCCATCCAGGGTATATTCCCAAAACCCCTACATCTGTTCCAGAAAGAACTTTCGTTCTTTTTGCTAATTCAACAGAAAAGTCTCGTGATACTCCAACGATACTATCCCAGGGAAGGGGAGATTCTAACGCTTTAAGCCTGTTCTCTATTTTCCAATTTTCTATTAACCCAGGACTAATATATTTTCTTAGCTCATGCAATTGATTGGTTGAGTCATCTAACAATTCTTTAAGCCTTTCACCAGTAGTAAGTCTAGACTGGTTAGTAGCTATTATAGTGGGAGTAAAGTATGGTTTCCTTTTACCAATAAGATTGAGTACCTTATTCTTGTCAGTTTCAGAGAATGAAAGAACTTGCAAGAATAGGTCATGTTCAATCGTTGCTATTCCTGCTTCTATTGCCTCGTCTATTTCGATGGGATTGTCGATGTGACCTGATATTGGAATATTATGTCTTTGGGTTGATCTAAGTAATGAATAAAATGTTTCCGGAGAACTTGCAGTCCTTATTTTTATAAAATCTACTCCAAGGTTAGCAACTGAATCTATGATAAGATCAACCATACTTGGATTTCTAACCGGGATTCTATTTTGTACAAAAGGTGTCCCTAGTAGTTGTTGAAGTAAATCATAAAACCTGCCTGACTCCAGGATTGGACCAGCACTTTTAATAACAGGCAAAGTACTTTGCTCAGGGTCTTCGGATATGGACCTCCATTCTTTTAACTTGTTCCAGTCACCACCCATGTCTCTAACGCCAGTTACACCATTTGCTACAAAAAGTGGTAATGATGCTTCACCAACCATTGACAAATGAACATGCATGTCCCAGAGCCCTGGGATTAAGAATTTGCCTTTTCCGTCTATTCTGGTATCTACATTTTTAAACGATGACTTGGATATTTTCTGGATTATGTCTTTTCTGATAAGCACATGTTGATCACTTAATATTTCTCCATTCCTGACATCTATTATATTGATATGCTCTATAGTGATGGTTTGACTAAATGATAGTGTAATGACTACAAATGATAAGATAAAGGTTAAAAAATGTCTCATATTTCTGTGTTGTTTTGAATGCAAAGCACTTCATTGCATTGGTTCGATTCGCCCAGAATTATGAATAATGACTTGTAAATGAGTCAGAAACTACAATTTTTACTTTTGTTTCTTCTTATACGATGAAGGAGTTATTCCCACCACTCTTTTAAAGTGCTCGTTGAAGGAATTCTTGTTGTTAAAACCGGCCTCAAAAGCAATTGAAATAATTTTCAAATGATTGTGACTCTCACTGAATAACAACTCCTTAGCCTTTTCTATTCTGTAATTATTGATGAAAATGGAGAAGTTCTCCCCTGTTATTTGATTGATAGACTGTGAAATTTGATGCTCACTGAAACCGGTAAGTTGGGATAGTTTCTTAAGAGAAAAATCCGGATCGCGATAAAGCTCATCTATTTTTATTCTTGCTTCTATCCTGCCGAAGATTTCTTTTACTTCATTACTATCTAAACTAGATGATTGGTACTTTCTATTTTCAATGAAAGTTGCATTTTTTAATAGACTATGATAACCGATCAAATAAAGAAACCCCACTTGAAGCAAAATAAATACCTCATCAACATATTGATTTTTGCTAAAAATCAATATCCAAAGTAACATTTGACTGATGATAAAAAAAATCAAAATATCCTTTAAGCCCTTAGTTTTCCTGTTACCATACTTTATCAAAAAACCCGAAGCGGCAACTGTATACATCAATAAGTGAATTACCTTTAATAGACCTATCAAAGAAATATTTTCGTATGCTTCCTTTTTGTTAGGTATGCTTTTCTCGATGAATAAAATCATTTCATTGGCAAAGCTGATCTTAATGACAATAATTATTAGGGTTAAGTATAAAACGAATGGGAGATGGTGTGCGCTAAAAACCAACGAGCTAATTGGTTTACTCAGCTTAGATTTCAAATAATAAAATAAGTATGGCCCGGTGAGCAAGGGCAATCCTGTAATAAATATGAATATGGTCGGCCACTTTAAATGATACTGTATGCTGATCAAAAACTGTCCTAGCACAAGTAGCGTGCTTATGATAATCATCAGGGTGATAAAGACTGAATCTTTTGATTGAAAGCGACTCTTGAACAACACGATTCCTCCCAGAATCAGTCCCTGTAAGATTCCCATCAAATAAATACCTTCGATCATTTAAGGTGAAATTCGTAAAAACAATTTAAACTTTCCTCCAATTGACACCAAACTAGTCCCATTGATACCAAATCGGCTTTAATGCTGAAAAGGCATTGCTTTCTCTTTTGATTTTTGTACTTGTCAAAGCAAAAGTCAATATGAAAAAAGCACTTCTATATTCCTTGGTCGTCCTGAAAATATGCTATTCTGTTAATGCTCAGGTTTATCTAGAGGAAAAAACGCAGCATCGTTTTGCCCAAACATACATCGGGCTCAATACCCAGGTCGTACCTAGTCAGGGATCTTTCTATTGGAACAATAATCAATACACTTTCCCAACTATGATTTCTCCGCGTTTGACAATTGGGGGGCTTCATTTTTGGGGGAAATGGGACTTTAATTTCAATCTTCCTGTCGCACTCTTTTACGACAAAAAAGTGGAGATAAATACTGATCTATACTTCAAACCTGGAGGTGACCTTAGTGCGAGGTATTATCCATGGCGGATGATTTATGGTAAAATTCGTCCTTACGGAGGCATCTCTGTAAACACAATGTTGTTCGGAATAGAAAATGAAGAGGCAGGTGAACGATATGATGCATTTATCACTGGTTCCTTGATTGGAGGAATGGCATATGCCAAAAACGGGTGGCAGATCAATGCTGAACTTATGTGGCTGCCCCAAAACAGTAGAACATTTTTTTCAGACAGGACTAATTCGCAAACTCTTTTGCTACCAAGGTCGTATTTTTCTTTCGGATTACTAAAGTATGTTGACTTTACTCTATCCAATGAAAAAGATAAACTTTCTGGGCGTACTGTAGTCTTGGAAAATAGTTTGCGGAAAGCAAATAAGCTCAATTCGTTCTCAATAGGAATCGCACCTAGCTCTACCTATTTTTTTAAATCTCTATCTTATGAAAGTTTAGATAGGCAATCTATTCCAAGACACAAAGGGGAGTTCATTTGGGAATATGGATTAGGCTATCTTTTTTATGATGCTGGCATACATCTAGGGCTTAGCTATAGAGATTACACATCAAATGTCGAAAGTTACGGACTGCAACATCTCTATAGAAGAAAATCTCTTGCTTTTGAAGCGCTATTCTTTGTATGGGATTATAACGGATTTGTTCCATTCATTGGGCCAAGTATAAGCTATGAACGATGGGCAGCAGGAGAGTTTGAAAATGATGTTCAGATAGGTGAAACTGTTCGCACCACCATGATATCTCCAGGAATCATTTTTGGATGGGATATTGTGCCATCATCCATTGAGACTTGGGCGCTAAGAACCAACTTGAGGTATTACCCTTTTCAGAAAATTGCTAATGTAGAAGGGAAGAAATCCCGAGTAGATCAATTTGAATTCAACTTTATAGAGCTGGTCTTATACCCATCTAGAATAGTGCATGTATCAAGGGCTAGAAAAAAACACTAAAAGTGATCTACTGAAAATAAAGACCTTGAACCAAACCTATCTACCGAGGCGGGTTCAGGTTGACTAAATCAAACTATGGAACAATTCATTCAATACACCTTGTATCTGCATATGCTGGTTGGGGGGCTGTCACTTCTTACTGGAGCTTTGGCCATTTTTTCAGCCAAAGGAAAATCAACTCATATCCTAGCTGGAAAAATGTACTTCTTGGCAATGACTTTAGTCTTTATCACTGGTCTCATTGTAGCTAGCTACCGAGATAATAAGTTTTTATTTCTTATTGCCTTTTTAAGTTACTATAGCGTATTCTGTGGTGTGAGATCATTAAAGTTAAAAAAGCTTCATCTAGGTCAACTACCAAAGTGGTATGACTGGGGAGCGGGAATCGTCAATGGAATTGCCAATTTTATCTTTTTATTATTTGGTCTATACCATTGGTTATTTACAGATATTCCATTTGGTGGAGTTATTTTATCAATAGGTTTTGGAATCGGAGGCTTGATTCTTACATACACAAATCTTCATCCTTTCGTGAAACGACCAGAAAAGCCTTACCATTGGTACCTTTCACACATTGGAAACATGATGGGCGGATATATCGCTACGCTTACTGCTTTCTTAGCAGTCATGGTTTCTAGGTATGGATTTATGAATCCATTTCTTGCTTTCGCCCTACCATCATTAATAGGTGTTCCATTTCTCATTTTCCAGCAGAAACAGATAGAGAAGAAGTTTCAAAAATCACATAACTCATGAATCGAATCATTGTACTTTCAGTCTTTATGCTCATTGTATGTAGTTCCTGTTCTTATCTAAAGAATGTGAAGCTTTTGACAGGGGGAAGTCTGGAGAGAGAGGATTTTGTGCAAGAAATCCCTTTCCTTTATCGCAAAGGATTGATGGTAATACAGGCCAAGATCAACAATGACACAACTACTCGTGAATTCATTTTTGATACAGGAGCATTTAACAGTAAAATAGAAAAAGGATTGGCAGTTGAGTTAGGCTTACCCACTATTACCACAAAGGAAAACAGCACTGCTCAAGGTGTGACACAAACCATAGAAGTCACCCGAATTGATTCCATTGCTTTTGGGGATACAAAATTTTACAACATAGGAGCTGGGAAACTTACCTATTCAGAAGGCTCATCAAGTACGTGCATAGCTAAAAATGGGCTGATTGGGTCTAACCTGATCAAACTAGCGCACTGGAAGATTGACTATAAAAATCAGAAAATGTACTTTTCAGATAAGCCCTTTGTCCCAGAGAATGATAAGTCTGAAACAATTCGCTTTAATCGCCCGGTATTGTCATCCACACCAAAAATAGATTTGCAAGTAGCTGGCAAAGAAGCGAAGGGATTAATGTTCGACACAGGTTACAATGGTGGACTGGTGATGCCTTCGAGTCTAGCTTCATCTTTTCCAAATGCATCTGAAAGAATACTGATCGACCGATCTACCACCGGCATTTATGGTAGCAACATCGACACACTCATTGAAAAGCAGCTCCGTGTAACCATAGCCAACAACTCTGCTACCATTCCAGTCACATTTTCCAGCTTGGGTAAAGGATTATTAGGCAATGATTTTCTTGAACATTTCACTGTGTTGATCAATAATGATGAAGATGAAATAACGCTTGAACCAAACGGTGAAGTCATAGTCGAGGCTGCATCCGTCTTTATCCCGGGCATGTTAAATGATTCGACATGGGTGGTCAATAAAATAGAATCGAAAGTAATTGACCTTCATCTTGGTGACAGCATTAGGTTGATCAATGGGAAACGTCCTTCAGACTTATTTGTCAGTAACTGTGACTACTTCATGAATATCCGTGAATTTCTGGATGCGGATTCCCTGATATTAGAACTAACAAACAACAGAAAGTTAAAACTCAAATGATTATCCGAATCATACAATTCATCGAAAACTCTCAGTTAGTTATCCTGCCAGATGCTGGACATGAAACCTACATTGACCAACCAGAACTGTTCATTGAAGCCATTCTTAAATTCATTCATTGATATGCGTGCAGTTCTATTGCTATTCATTCTTTTCAGTTGGTTCCAACCATCCGCTCAGATCATTTCTGATCAGTTTCAAGCAGAGATTGATAAAACCAGATTCCTAATACAACAGCACCAACAAATGACCAACGTTCCAGGTGTGCAGGCTGCAGTCATGATAGATGGAAAACTCGTCTGTTCGGAGGGGTTTGGCTTTAGTAACCTTGAAGATGAAGTAGAAGTATCGCCTGATACGAAATTCAGAATTGCCAGCATTTCCAAATCTGTGACCTCACTGGCGATGGCCAAGCTGGCAGAAAACGGGCTTCTTGATTTGGATGAAAATATCCGAACCTATGTGCCAGAATTTCCAGAAAAATCATCCCCCATTACAGTGAGACAGCTTGCCGCTTCAGTAGCAGGGGTCCGACACTACAGCAGTGAAGATCCTACCTATAGAAATGAGCACTATCCCACGGTGCTTGATGCAATTGATGTATTTAAAAACGATCCATTGTCTTTTGAACCCAATACTGCTTACCAGTATTCCAGCTATGGTTGGGTTTTGTTAAGTGCGGCTATGGAGCGTGCCGCAGGACAATCCTTTTTCGAATTAATGGAGAACTCATGGGAAGACTTGGGCATGGATCATACCTCCTTTGATTACCCCAATCAGGAAGTAGAAAACAAGAGTACATTTTATGTGATGGGTAGAAAGAGCCAAAGAGTTGAAACGCCTGAAGAAAACCGAAGTTACATGTATGCCGGAGGAGGTTATTTATCAACTGCTGAGGATTTGGTAAAAATGGGCCACCAGCTTATCGCCGATACCTATGTTTCAGGAGATACTAGAAAAGCACTGACCTCTTCAGGCGTATTAGCCAATGGTGACAGTACGTATTACGGGCTTGGCTGGGAGACGGGAAAAAGCAGATTAGGAGTTCCCGTCATTTTCCACGGAGGCAGTATGCAATCAGCCAGAAGCCACCTGGTCATTTATCCGGACCAAAAAGTAGTATTTGCCTACCTCTCCAACACAGGAGATCAGGTATTTTTCAATGATCGGGAAGCGCAAAGTATAGCAGAAATTTTTGTAAAGAAAGTGATGGGCATGGAAGCCAATGATGCAGTCGAGATCAATGGCGTGTGGCAGATTGAAACAACCTCTCTTAGGAATAAGAAAAGCATAGGAAAACTTTCACTCAAAAACGGGCAAGGCACGATCACTTTTAAGCGTAGTAAAGAAGAAAAAACATTTCCAGCCACTGTATTAGGTAATCACAATGATTCCCTTCATCTGATTGCCGTCAGCCCGATGTATATTGACTTTTACCTTAAGGTCAATGGAGATCAGCTTGAGGGCGTCTGGCTCCATGATTTTGATGTAAAAGGAATCCCGGAAACAGATGAATATTGGAAGGCGAGGAAGATAAATGGTATGCGATCTAACTGAAAAGGCATAAAGGGTGGCCATTAAAAACCACCCCTTAATTTTTGTCATTCAAAATAATCTTTGAATGTTAGTTCCACATCATATTTAGAATCACCTCTTTTCATAAGAATCGAAATACGCTTAGCTTCATTGTAGTGAAACACACTCCAAATGATAGGAAGTGATACATCAACTGCTTTTTTGCTATCAATCTCGACAAGAAAATCTCCTGCCAATATACCCGCATCATTCGCTGGCGACCCATCATAAACATGAAGCACCTCTATCCCTTCTTTTCTATGCGCCAGCAACATGCCACTCAAATCCCACCGTATTGGGCCATTGAATGACATGTTTTCACTTATGTACATCTCATTACTCTCGTAATTAAAAGCGAGCGTAAACCGACTTAGCAGCTCTCCTCCAAGTACTCCATCAAAGGTCTCATCATTGATTCCGTCTTCAGCATGACCTGCTATAATATCCGAAAAATTATAGCCAGCAAGATTAAAAGTATTAAGCTTATACATTTTACCTGGTGTGCTTCCACCAAAACCAACAGCCAAGGATTCAACTTGCTTTGTGTTTTTCGCAAGGTTAGCAGCAAAAAAAGATTCATTTAAACCAAGGCTCATTAGGCTACCGGTATCGACTAACCAGTCCCCTTTTACCAATGCACCTTTGTGTTCAATCGTGCCCTCAATAACCGGCATCCCTTCCACTATAGAGAAAGCTATTTTCTTGGTACCGGTCACATCAAAAGTTGACGGATCGTAAAGCAACAGCTGCTTTTTCTCATAGTCGATAACAAAACCATATCTGGAAATAAAGTCATAGCCCAGAATTCCTGCGCATGACCTGCCTATGTAATCGTTAAAACCACCTTCTGCAAGGTTTGCAGACGCAATCGGCATATTAATGGAATAGCCCCCTACTGTAAAATCAAGTGAAGAAATACTTCCTAGCCTCACATCACCTCCTGGCCGCTCCATTATCCTGACATTTTCGATACTCAGACCAAATGCCTCAGCCACGTCTTCATCAATCACACTAAAACCAGCACCAGTATCCACGATCATGTAGGTAATGTTTCCATCTACTTTAATAGGTAGGAATACAAGATTAAAATCAGTTTCAATTTCAACTTTTACTAAAGGCTTAGCCTTGTTTTGTGCTTCGCCTGACATATACAATCCTAGGTATAGGATCAGGCTTAATAGATTTTTCGCTTTCATTTTTATTTGAATTTTAAGCGAAGTAAACGCATCAAAATGGTCATTGAATAACCTTAAGAGTGCTTGCCGATAGGGTGAGAGTTGACTCTATAATTACTGCTCTCTGTATTTAGTTGGTGTCAGACCTGTTGACTTCTTAAAGATTCGAAAGAATGAGGATGAAGAAGCAAATCCACTGGCTTCCCCGATATCTTCTACAGATTGGTTGTCCTTCTTATGAAGCAATTTACAGGCATTCTGGATGCGGTATTCATTGATCAGCTCATTAAAAGATTTGTCAAACGAGCCATTGATAACTTGGCTGAGATAATGCCCATTGGTGCCTAATTGTTTGGATAGCTTTGGTAGTGTAAGCAGGGAATCTTTGAATACTTCTTCCTGATCCAAAGAGGTTTTGAGTCTTTGCAAAAGATCATCTTCTTGTTTACTTGTTAAGCCCGATTTTCTGTACTTGTCCGCCTTCAGTAGATTTTTCGGAGGATTGAAGTAAATGTAGATTAGTGCGAAAATTTGAGTTGAAAAAACAACCAGAAAGAAGGAAAATCGATAATTGCCGAATGTAGGCAACCATTCCAAGATAAAGGTGATAGCTATGACCAACATAAAGCCTGAAATCAACAGTTTTGAAAACCACTTTTTTGCAGGTGATGAAGCGTGTTTACTTGGACGGACAAGATATCTCCATGCCATGATTAAGTAGGAAAGTGTGTAAATCCGAAATACATTGTTAATCAAAAATTCAAGGAATGACTTGCCAGAACCCCCCATTGACATCTGTTGTTGAAAATACGCTACGTACTCAATCTTACCCTCAAATGAAAGCAAGTGATAACTGGATATTGCCACGATCACTGCCAGCAAGACTGGAAGCAGATGAGCAAGTTGGGTCCTCCTAAATTTAACCTGTGGTTTTACTGAGAAGTGAACATATCCCAATACTAGCGGACCGATAGCAGCCATCAATGGTGTGCCGATATAGTACAACCAGATCGGTAAACTACTTTCTGAAAAGAACAGAAATAGCTCATCGTAAAGTGTAAAAACTTCGATGAACACAATTACAGCTAAAAGCTGTTCAGAAAGCTGATTTTTCCTTCTGAGGAGATAAATTCCAAGGAAAATTCCCTGACCCAGCGTCAAAATACAGTATAGGTAGACAAGTTCCATGAGGAAACTTAAAGATAGAACTTAGGTGATTACCAAAATTTTTGAATTGCAGAAAGAAAAGCAGGATGTTCCTATACCCAAATTAGATTTTTTTCTCCGTGTGGGAGACAATCTTTTATCCTAACTGATTATACCTCTCTGAATTTTTTTTCCATTTTTACAGCGGCTTAGTTTGGCCGGGCAAAATGGCAAAGTATGAAAGTAGCATTGGTAGAGATAGGAGGCTCCCATGACGAATGTCTCTATTCCCAAATACGGATCATTAAATCCCACTCAAACATACATTTGACCCTGGTCTGTAATGAAGTGCTGGAAGGCAACACTAAGCATTTTGACCTGATCGACGAAAAGGTTTTTGTTTCCGTCAGAAGTGGGTTCAAGCAGTGGCTCGATCTGTTTCGAATATGGCAAACACTGAGAGCAAAAAACTTTGAAAAAATAATTTTTAATACGGCTCAGGGTAGGGCTGTCAGTAGGTTATTTCGTTTTCCTTTCAAAAATGGTATTGAGTTTTACGGCATTTTGCATGACACCTCAAAAGTAAGCTCCAGCCACAGTCAAAGATTCATTTCAAAAAGAATGGATCATTATTTCGTTCTAAGTCACTATTTACTTAGAACCATAAAGAACGACTCTTCCTATTCGGTATTTTTTCCTGTCTACTTTCCTGATTACCAAGACCAGAAAGTCTCGAAAGAGGAAGGGGAAATATGGATATGCGTGCCCGGCCAGGTTGAGCTCAAAAGGAGAGACTATACGGCACTATTTGATTCGATTCAGGAATTTGGGGTAGCAAAAAACATTAAGTTTCTTTTGCTGGGGCGCTGCGAGCATAGTCACGGAGATGGCTCATTTGTCAAGAAGAGAATCGCAGAATTATCGGTCTCTGACAATTTTTTTACCTGGGATGAATTTGTGCCGGTTTCTATTTTTTATTCATTGATAAAAAATAGTGATTATATCATGCCACTTATCCATGAGGATCATATCTCGGGAAACTTGTACAAAAACCAGATCAGTGGAGCTTATAATTTGGCCGTGGCATATAGCAAACCCATATTGGCAGAGTTAGACGTCAGTGAGAAAATGCTATCAGAGTATAACCCCATCACGTATGAAAAGAGGGGTATGATGAAAACAATTAATCAATTGGGAGTTCCAGATGTCACCAACCTGTACTCCGATAACAAATGGAGCTTCGATTTTCAGAGAAAACTCTATCTGGAAAGTATTGGAATACCTGAACTTTAACCTGGAATCGTCATTAGCCTTTCTATTGAGGCCTTTTTTTACTTCAAAATCAGGCAGTTAACACTTCATTGGCTCGTCACCATACTGGTTCAGTATGCCTCCTCACCTAACTACCTGATTTTCTTGTACATTAAACCCTCACGACAAAACTCTAATGACGATTCCGGGTTTAAGTTGATTAGATCATCTTTTAACTTTCCATCACCCGCTCCGAGACCCTGAGTCTCACACCTCTTTCTTCCAAGTACATCAGCACATATTCCAAACAACCCGCTCGTCCGCCGATCAACTCAGGTGGGAAAATACCTTTTTCCTGAAACAGCCCCTCGAGGTGCATGTTCACTGCCGCCGTGGCGGTGTAGCCTGTGGTGCGAGACATAGAGGCAGTCTTGGTAGCTGCGTCGTACTGGTCATGCAGTTCATAGACCACTTCCTTTACTTTTCCATTAGTATCTGTCCCCTTCACCGTCACACGCATCACGGTGATTTCCTCCTCTTCAGCACCAAGCTTCCATTCATTGAATAGAATCTTTGAAGTGAAATCCAATGCCCTCAAGTCCGTCCCCGCTACTTTTTCCTCACTGAAAAAACCCGCTTCTTTCAGCACCCGGATGTACTCGACATGTCCGGGGTAGCGTAGTGTCTTCTCTTTCATGTTAGGGATGTGAGGCATGGTCTGGATGATGGAGCGAAGACCATCGGAGTTGAACGACTCCAACGTACCCACTCCGTCGAATGCTACATGCTCTACATCCGTCAGCGCCTCTCGCACGATTTCGTTTCCATTCTCCACGTAGCGAGCGGGTCGGGTATACTCCTCGATTACATCTATGGGGGAGAACGGTGCTTTGTAGGCAAATGGCCATTTTCGCACCTTGGGCAATCCACCCACCAAACACTCAAAATCGGTCAGCTTTAGTTTTTTATCCCAGTATCCCAAGATCAGATTGTCAAGGCCGGGTGCCACGCCACAATCCACAATGGCCGTCACGTTCATGTCCTTTGCGAGCGAATCCAACTTGAGGCAGTCTTCTGGAAAGAACGAAATGTCCACCACGTTTTTCCCCGCCTCTATAATTGTCTGGAGGGTTTGGAACCCAAGAAAACCCGGAACCGCACACACCACCAGATCAAAAGAGGCAATGGCGATCTGTAAATCGGCCAACTTGGTCACATCCAATTCTTGCGTGAGCAGGGCAGGACCCTTGGCGCGGGCTTCATTGAGGGCGACTGGGCTAAGATCGGCGAGGGTGATGCGGTGCTTAGCCGCCAGATCAATGGCGATGGCTCGCCCCACCATGCCTGCGCCTAGTACGATTATGTTGCTCATTTTAGTTTTCCGGTTACGTGTTGATAGGTTCGGGGGCGTAAAATAATCAAAGTGAAAAACCTACCTTTGCTTCCGCTTAGATTCAACCATGAGAGTAGCCTTTTTATTTTGTTTACTTAGCACGTCGACCGTTTCGTTTGCCCAAAATTACGTAGCAGGCGGAGTGCTGGCCTACCACGGAAATGCCTACGAAAGGTGCATCGAAGATTTGAACAAGGCATTGGCTAATCCGGGAAATCTTTCAACCGAACTTCGGGCCAAGGCTTACTTCTACAGGGGCATGGCCAAGGCCAAAATTTATAGTCAGAATCCGACAGCTGCTCGCCTCGGTGACGACCCAATAGCCTCCACACTCAGTGATCTCACCCGAGCCAAAGCGCTCGATGCACAGTGGGCCTCAAGGTCTGATGTGGAACTTAATGCCCTGCTTAGAGACCTTCGGGTAAGTGTAGAGCGAGAGTACATCAGAGCTCAAGACCTTCCACCAAAGGAAGGCAGGCCGATTTACTCCAGATCCATCGACCGACTTCAGATATACTTGGACGTCCGCAATGACTACCCTGCCAGGTTATTGCTCGCCAAAATGTATGAAGCCTATGGAGACGTCTATTTCTACATGGCCGAAGAGGGCGATCCCATGCAGGTGCAGCGTCAGTATTTATCGCATTATTCTCGAGCCATTGTGCATTACGAAGAAGCCCTGAGAATTCAGGGTGAGGGTACTAAGGAACTTCTCGTTTCTCTGGAGACACTGTCTGGGCGCATAGGCGATGAGGAGCGGGAGACGCGCTATGGCCAATTGGTATCTGAAATAGGCGGCTAGGTGATGCATGCTTCACAACCAATCGGAATTTTTGATAGTGGAATCGGTGGCCTCACGGTGGCCAGAGCTGTGAGGGATTTGCTGCCAAACGAAACCATAGTGTACTTCGGTGACACGGCGCATTTGCCCTACGGAGATAAATCTGCCTCCACCATACAGGCCTATTCGGTAAAAATTGCTGACCTGCTGATTCAGCGAAAGTGCAAGGTGATTTTGATCGCCTGCAATTCTGCCTCGTCGGCGGCCTATGAGCTGGTGCGCGAGTACTGTGGTAGCAAGGCCAAGGTGTTTGATGTGATCAATCCGATGGTGGAGCGGGTAAGTGCCGAGTATCGTGAAAAACATGTGGGCCTGATAGGCACCAAGCAAACGATCGGGGCGGGGGTCTATGAGAAAAAGATAAAATCCCTTCAGGAGGGATTCAGGTTTTCGGCGCTTGCCACACCGCTACTGGTGCCCATGATAGAAGAGGGCTTTTATGAAAATAAGATTAGTCATGAGATCATCGCTCAATACCTCAACGGGGCGGAGCTTGCCGAAGTGGAGGTTTTGATTCTTGGCTGTACGCATTACCCCCTGATCAAGGCGGAGATGGAGGGTATCCTTGCGGAATCAGGTAAGACCATGGACTTGATAGACTCTGCCGAAACGGTGGCCTTTGCCCTCAGAGACTATTTGCAAGACCAAAACTTACTGAATGCCCGACATGGCGAAGACCAGTTTTTGGTTTCGGATTTCACCCCTTCCTTTGAGAAGGCGGCTCGTATGTTTTTTGGAGAAAAGGTGAAGCTGGAAAAGTATCAGCTTTGGGAATGAGCCACTTTTTTGGGGAAGCTCAGTGTGAATTTGGAGCCTGTGCCCAGTGTAGAGGTCAATTCTATCTTACCGCCCAATGAGCTCACAACATCCTTGACGATATAAAGCCCAAGGCCTGATCCGTGCCTCTGCTCGGTGGCTCGCCTGAACATCCCAAAAATGTGCTCCAGCTGATCTTCCGAAATGCCTATGCCATTGTCTTCTATTTCTATGAAAATACGTTCGTCATTGGCGTAGGCACGGATGGTTACCTGCGAAGAGGGTTCGTTCAGTTTTCGGTATTTGATGGAATTATCTATGAGGTTTTTAAGGATTATTTTTAACCGGATCGGGTCAGTGAAAAGCGTGAAGTGATTGGGTACTTCTGAGACTGTGGTCACATGCTCAGCCCCGTCATAGTTAGACAAATCCTCGATTACAGTCTGGAAGAAACTCTTCAATTCTACTTCTTCAAGATTTACCTCTTTGTAGTTGATCGCCTGATCGAGCAGCTTTTTCACAAAATTTTCCTGCTTGCTCAGACTCATCATTATCATATCGAAGCACTTGTCTTGCTCTGCCTGAATGGTCTCCGATCGGCCAATTTCCATCAGGGCCTTTGCCGATTTTATGGGTGCGACCAAGTCATGTGAAACTCTTCGAACAAACTGATCCAGCTCATAATTTCGTTTCAAGAGCTCCTCATTGGCATACCGAAGCTCAGTGGTGCGCTGTTCTATAAGTGCAGCCAATTTCCTATTGCGCACTTTCAAGTGGCGAGTGCGCAGCTTGTATACTCCCACAACCATCAGCCAGACCAAGAGTCCTCCCATCACCTTGGCCCACGGGGTATTGTACCACGCTATCGGTATTCTGATCTGGATTTTGGCACCCATGAGTTCTTCACCAGTGACGAACTTTGACTTCACATGGAAGGTGTATGTACCACCCGCCAGATTAGTGTATTGCTTGCGTGTTTCATCGTTCCAGGCGGACCAGTCTTTGTCGAATCCTTCCAGATAAATCGAATAGTGTACGTCCCCTTTATCTACCCTTGAGGTTGTGTAGTTGATAGATAATGACTTCAGTGGGCCGAATTCATCGAAGGTGATGGTGGTATCACGCTTGTCGATGTACAGACGTTCGTTGTTGATGGTGATGTCACGAATGAGCACGCCGGTTGCATCGGCTGTATAGTTCACGTCAGGCCAGATGAAATGGTGAATTCCTGACCCAGGAACCCAAAGATTTCCAAGGGCATCTCTGTACAATGTGTGGGTTTCCCTTGAGCCGAACTCCGATTTTGAATCTATGGCCTTGAGCACTTCACCCTTGTTGCTGACCCAAACAACCCCACCGCCTACCAGTGTAAAAACCATGGTTGAATCATTCCACTTTATGGCCGTCCATACATCTTTTTCTCCCAGCAGGTCATTGGCGGACACATCCCATTTGCGAGTGGCCATTGTCAGGGTATCTATCAGGTAGAGCCCATTGAATTCTGTTACTAGGATTTTTTCCCTCCCTCGATATGGGAAGCAAATCATTGGATTGTCATGTTCCAGCTTCAGGTCGGTATTTATATACACCAGCGAATCGCCTACCAATTTGCCCAAGCCTTTTTCTACGACTGACACGTATACATCGTCATCTCGATGATAAATCCAGCCGTCTTTTACCCGGGTGTCGTGGCAGAGCTCACCGTCGTAGCGAATCAGGCTTTCGTAGGATTGAAAATAGACTTGCCCTTTATGAAAAACTATTTGCCAGATTTCCTCCATTTCCAGATCAGAGGCCACAAGATGTCTGAGTGATACATACTGCATCAGGCCCGTGGAGTCTCGCTGCATGTAGCCAAATTCATTTTTGCCGCCTATGTACAATCGCCCATCGGGGCTCATTTGCACGGTGACGATGTGAGAATAATCCTCAATGGGGTGTAGCCGCCACCTGCTGCCATCATACTCCAGCACACCGTTTTCGTTGGCAAAGAAGAGGATTCCGTTTTTATCTTCGGCCACTGAGTAGTTAAACTCTGACGATCGATAATCGCCGGTGCTGAAGGATCGAATGAATAAAGAATCTTTGACAACATCCTGTGCAGGGAGGTCAAAGAGTGCTGCAAAGCAGATAAAGGTTAGATATAAATTGGCTGGTCTCAAATCCTGCCAGCCAATTTACACCATCGGGACATTAGAGAAAAAAGCTTTTTCCGAAGTATTTATTATTCGACGAATGTGGAATCACTGCCACCGAATGCCCATGGGATCGTTTTCAGTGTAGTAAAAGTATTGTCACACAATTCAACATTGACAGGTTCATTATCAAAAGCCGACATGGAAATGCCCATGGCAAAGAGGGTGAACATGGAGTCATTGCCGTTTTCAGCTCCTTCTTGCACCACCATTCGGAACACCCGGGTTCCATCTTCAT